>NZ_CP168194.1:4912500-5031220 GCF_040203115.2 Xanthomonas sp. WHRI 7065 | reverse complement strand
CAAAGTATGATCATCTGTTGCTGGCTGCGGCGCGCAGAAAAGCGCCGTGCTCGCAGCCCGGTAGTGAAAAGAGGATGCGCCAGACTAGCACCGAGGGCAGGGTTTTCCCAGACTTATTCACAGGTCCATCCACAGGGCTTGACCGCCATCACCTCCGCTAACGTCTGGGGGGAGTTGACCCGGCCGCTGATGGCCCTATAGAATTGCCGGTTCTATTCGTCTCCATTCATGCAGAGGGCCCCATGGCCACCAAGCGTACTTTCCAACCCAGCAACCTCAAGCGAGCACGCGACCATGGCTTCCGCGCACGTATGGCAACTGCCGACGGCCGCAAGATCCTGGCTCGCCGCCGCGCCAAGGGCCGCAAGCGCCTGAGCGCTTGATTGCCGCGCCGCTCCCTGCGGCCGAGGCAGTCCCTAACGTGAACGCATCGAACCTGTGCAGGCGATTTCCTCGCTCTGCGCGGGTTCGTACGCGTGCGCAATACACGGTCGTTTTCGATACCGCACGTCGTACCTCGGACCCGCTGCTTAGCCTGCACTGGCGGACCGGCGATACGCCGCCGCGCCTGGGCATGGCGGTGTCGCGCAAGGTCGATACGCGTGCGGTGGGACGTAACCGGATCAAACGCGTATTGCGCGATGCCATGCGGCATCTGCTGCCCGAGCTTGCCGGCGGCGATTACGTGATTGTGGCGCGCTCCGCAGCCGCAAAGGCGACCAATCCACAGATTCGCGACGCCTTCCTGCGTCTGCTGCGCCGTGCCGGCGCATTGCCCCTGCCTGCTGCGCCCGGCACAATGCCGCCCGCCAGGACGATGCACCCATCCTCCCTTTCCCCGACAGAGCCGGAACCCAGTTCCGACTGAGCGAGTTGCTGCCCGATGAACCAGACCCGTGTTTTCCTGATTTTTGCCTGGCTGATGGTCGCGGCGCTGCTGTGGATGGAGTGGGGCAAGGACAAGGCCGCCGCCAATGCGCCGGTGGTTGCGGCAACGCAGTCGGTGCCGGCTGCGCGCGATCTGGACGCTGCGGCACCGTCGGCCAATGTGCCGGCGGCCCAGGCCATTCCGCAGGCAGGCGTGCCGGGCGCCGTACCGGCGACCAGCACGACTGCCGCGACGCCGGCCGCTGCCGGTGCTGCGCCGGTAATCACCCTGACCTCGGACGTGCTGCGCCTGAAGCTGGACGGCCGCAGCGTGCTCGATGCCGAACTGCTGCAGTTTCCGCAAACCAAGGACGGCACCGCGCCGGTCAGCCTGCTGACCGAAGATGCCGCGCACCCTTATAACGCCACCAGCGGCTGGGCCAGCGAGCATTCGCCGGTACCGGGCGTGGGTGGCTTCCGCGCCGAACAGCCGGGCACCGCGTTCGAACTGGCCAAGGGCCAGAACACCCTGGTGGTGCCGTTCGTGTGGAATGGCCCCAACGGCGTGTCGATTCGCCGCACCTTCACCCTGGAACGCGGTCGCTATGCGATCTCGATCAAGGACGAGGTGATCAACAAGAGTGGCGCGCCGTGGAACGGCTACGTGTTCCGCAAGCTGAGCCGGGTGCCGACCATCCTCAGCCGCGGCATGACCAACCCGGATTCCTTCAGCTTCAACGGGGCGACCTGGTACAGCCCGCAGGAAGGCTACGAGCGTCGCGCGTTCAAGGACTACATGGACGACGGTGGCCTCAATCGCCAGATCACCGGCGGCTGGGTGGCGCTGCTGCAGCACCACTTCTTTACCGCGTGGATTCCGCAGAAGGACCAGGCCTCGCTGTACGTGCTGAACCAGGACGGCCCGCGTGACGTGGCCGAACTGCGTGGACCGGCCTTCACCGTGGCGCCGGGCCAGACCGCGACCACCGAAGCGCGCCTGTGGGTGGGCCCGAAGCTGGTCAGCCTGATCGCCAAGGAAGACGTGAAGGGACTGGACCGGGTGGTCGACTACAGCCGCTTCTCAATCATGGCCATCATCGGCCAGGGCCTGTTCTGGGTGCTGAGCCATCTGCACAGCTTCCTGCACAACTGGGGCTGGTCCATCATCGGCCTGGTGGTGCTGCTGCGTCTGGCGCTGTATCCGCTGTCGGCTGCGCAGTACAAGTCCGGTGCCAAGATGCGCCGCTTCCAGCCGCGCCTGGCGCAGCTGAAGGAGCGTTACGGCGACGATCGCGTCAAGTACCAGCAGGCAACGATGGAGCTGTTCAAGAAGGAAAAGATCAACCCGATGGGCGGCTGCCTACCGCTGCTGATCCAGATGCCGATCTTCTTCGCGCTGTATTGGGTGCTGGTGGAATCGGTGGAACTACGTCAGGCGCCGTGGCTGGGCTGGATCCAGGATCTGACCGCGCGCGATCCGTACTTCATCCTGCCGGTGCTCAACATCGCCATCATGTGGGCCACGCAGAAGCTGACCCCGACCCCGGGCATGGACCCGATGCAGGCCAAGATGATGCAGTTCATGCCGCTGGTGTTTGGCGTCATGATGGCCTTCATGCCGGCCGGCCTGGTGCTGTACTGGGTGGTCAACGGAGGCCTGGGTCTGCTGATCCAGTGGTGGATGATCCGCCAGCACGGCGAGAAGCCGAGCAAGATCATCCAGGCCAACGCCAAGTAAGCGCAGTTGCACAGAGCCCGCCGCAAGGCGGGCTTTCTGCATGTCGCCGCAGTTGCTGTCTGCCCTGTTGTCTTCATCGCCAAGGACGCCGTCGTGATGTCATCGCCGCTGTATCGCCTGTTGCTGTGCGCCGGTTGCGCCGGAATGCTGGCGATGGCCGGCTGCGGCAAGCAAACCGCCGGCGAGGCCGCGTCTGCTGCCAGCACCGCTGCGCCGGCCGCCGCTGGTGCGCCAGCCGAAACCGACAACGACGACGCACGCGCACTGATCGCGCAGCTGCGCGAGCAACTGGACCGGCATCGCCGCATCATCGTGTTGCTGGCCGATGCGGACGCCCAGACGCCACGCGATCGCGCCACCTCCAGCAGCGTGGGGCAGCAGCTGTTCCATGAAAACCTCCAACAGCGCGAACGCATCGCTGCGCGATTCGAGACGGTGCTGACGTCGAACGCAGCGCGTCGCTTCGCAACCATCGCCACGGTGCTGGACGAGATCGAATCGGCACCGGATCTCTACGATGCCGACCGCCTGGCGTTTGCCGAAGTGTTGCGCGACCTGCACGCACGCATTGGCCGCGATTCGGCATTGCCGGCGGTGAAGCTGCATCAGCGCATCGGCGAGGATCTAGAAGCGCTGGACGAGATCGAGCGCAGTTACAACAAAGAACTGACGCAGATTTTCAGCCGCTTCGATCGCAGCCGCGCGATCGTGCCCAAGCGCGAGAAGTGGGACGACTACGTGGCGCATCTGCGCAGCCTGTACACGCGCGAAAAGATCCTGCGCGATCATGGCGTGGTGGAGCCGTACCCGTTCTCCGCACGCGACAGCGACAGCGAGATCTTCGGCCGCGACCTGCCGCCCAAGACGGTGGTGCTGACCTTCGACGATGGCCCGCACAAGGCCTATACCGAAGAGATCGTGGCCATCCTCAAACGCTACGACGTGCCGGGCGTGTTCTTCGAAGTGGGCCGCAACCTGGGCAGCCTGGACGCGCAGGGCAAGCCGACACTCGCGCCGTTATCCAAGATCAGCCATGCGCTGATGGAAGAAGGTTATGCGGTGGGCAACCACAGCCTGACCCATGCGCAGTTGTCCAAGACCACCGGCGATGCGTTGCGCAGCCAGGTGCTGGACACCGACACGTTGTTGCGCGCGGTGGACGACAAGCGTGCGCCGTTGTTCCGGTTTCCGTATGGGGCGCGCAATGCCGAAGGCTTGCAGCTGCTGGGCGAGGCAGGCCTGAAGTCGATCATGTGGAACATCGACTCCATGGACTGGGCCGACCCGGTACCCGAGTCGATCGTGCAGCGCGTGCTCGACCAGGTGAACAAGGAGCAGCGCGGCATCGTGTTGTTCCATGACATCCACGACCGTGCAGTGAAGGCGCTGCCGCAGATCCTGGACCGACTGATCGCCGATGGCTACCAGTTCGCCGGCTGGAATGGCCGCGAGTTTTCGGTGGCGCACGCGCCCAGCGCGGCGGCCGGGGCGACCGTGACCACTGGCTATGCCAACTCCTGGGCGATCGTGATCGGGATCGACGACTACGCGCACTGGCCCAAGCTCGAATATGCCGCTAACGATGCGCAGGCCATTGCCAGCACCTTGACCGGCCCGTTGGGGTTTCCGTCCTCGCAGGTGATCGTGCTCAAGAACGGGCAGGCCACGCGCAACAATATTCTTGCGGCGTTCCACGATCGCCTCGGCGAGGGACGCGCGCAGACCAACGACCGCGTCTTCGTGTTCTTCGCCGGGCATGGCGCCACGCGCCGGCTGGCATCCGGGCGCGACCTGGGCTACATCATTCCGGTCGACTCGGATCCGCAGCAGCTGGCCAGCGATGCGATTGCGATGAGCGACCTGCAGAACATCGCCGAAAGCCTGCAGGCCAAGCATGTGCTGTTCGTGATGGATGCCTGCTATAGCGGGCTCGGATTGACGCGCGGCGGGCCGACATCCAGTGCTTACCTGCGCGAGAACGCGCGACGCATCGCCCGCCAGATGCTCACTGCCGGCGGTGCCGATCAGCAGGTGGCCGACAGCGGCCCGAACGGGCATTCGGTGTTTACCTGGGTGCTGCTGCAGGCGCTGGCGGGCAAGGGCGATCTCAATGGCGATGGCCTGATCACCGGTACCGAACTGGCAGCCTATGTCGCACCGGCGGTGTCGGCAGTGTCAGCGCAGACCCCGGCATTCGGCAGCCTGCCCGGCTCGCAGGGCGGCGAGTTCGTGTTCCAGGTACCGAGCGGCGAAGAGTTCCTGACCGCCGGCACCGCGCAGCTGTCTGCCGATGCGATCGCACTCAACGGACGCGTGGATGCGGCGCGTCCTGCCGCCACCACCAGCGGTGCGGCAGTGGCGGCTGCACCGGTGACGGTAAAAACCCTGCAAGGTGGCGAAGCCAAGCTGGTGTTGCCCACTGCGGTGAAGAGCAGCGACCGCCAACGTGCGCAGCTGGCCAACGAGCGCGGCCTGCAGTTGTACAAGGAAAAACGCTACGCCGAAGCGGCCGAGCAGTTTGCCGAGGCCTTGAAGCTGCGTCCGGACTTTGCTTTGGCCGCCAACAACCTGGGCTTTGTGTATTACCGCCAGGAACGCTTTGCCGAATCGGCACGCTGGCTGGAAAACACCTTGAAAATCGATCCATCGCGTGCGGTGGCCTATCTCAATCTCGGCGATGCCTACGCAAAAGCCGGCGATCGCGACAAGGCACGCAAGGCCTACGCCACCTATCTGGAACTGCAGCCGCAAGGCAGCGGCGCCCCGCAGGCACGCATGCAGTTGCAATCGCTGTGATTCGCGGCGGCTGACGCAGCGTTGCGAACAGGCGTCAGGAGAGCGCGTGCCGCGATGGAGGCGTGATACACCAGGGACCCGGGCATCGGCAGGATGCCGCTGCCGGCCGCGCAGTCGCTGCATCGCCGCGCTTGTCTTCTTCAATCCACCTCAGAGCAATGCCCATGTCGTCTTCCACGTCTACCATCGTTGCCATCGCCAGTGCCGCCGGAGCCGGTGGGGTGGGGATCGTGCGCCTGTCCGGGCCGCAGGCGGCGCAGATTGCCGCCGGGCTGGGCGTTGCGCAGTTGCAGCCACGGCAGGCGCAGTACGCACGCTTTCGCGATGGGCAGGGCGAGGTCATCGACGATGGCATCGCGCTGTGGTTCAAGTCACCGCGCAGCTTTACCGGCGAAGACGTGGTGGAGCTGCAGGGACACGGCAGCCCGGTGCTGTTGCGGCAGCTGGTGGCGCGTTGCATTGCGCTGGGTGCGCGCCAGGCACGCGCGGGCGAATTCAGCGAGCGCGCGTTTCTCAACGGCAAACTCGATCTGGCGCAGGCCGAAGCCATCGCCGACCTGATCGCCGCCGGCGATCTGCGCGCGGCACGCGCTGCGCGCAGATCCTTGGACGGTGTGTTTTCGCAACGGGTCGATGCGCTCAGCGACAGCCTCACCCGTTTACGCATCCATGTGGAAGCGGCGATCGACTTTGCCGACGAGCCGCTCGACACCCTGGGCGGGGCGCAGGTGCGCGACGGGCTACAGCAGGCGCGCGCACTGCTGGCGCAACTGCTGCGCGATGCCGAGCGCGGGCGCAAGTTGCGCGACGGCCTGCACGCGGTGCTGATCGGCCCGCCCAATGCCGGCAAGAGTTCCTTGCTCAATGCACTGGCCGGTAGCGAGCGTGCCATCGTCACCGATGTCGCCGGCACCACCCGCGATACCTTGCAGGAAGCCATCCAGCTCGATGGCTTCGAACTCATGTTGGTTGACACCGCCGGTTTGCGCGAGGGCGGTGATGCGATCGAGCGCGAGGGCATGCGTCGCGCGCGTGCGGAGTTGCAGCGCGCCGATCTGGCGCTGGTGGTACTGGATGCACGCGACCCGCAAGCCGCGCGCGATGCGATCGGCGATGCCATCGATGTGGTGCCGCGTCAGCTGTGGATCCACAACAAATGCGATCTGCTGGCCGGCCCCGCAGCGCTCGATCGCGACGCGATCGCGGTCTCGGCGGTGACCGGGCAGGGACTGGAGCAGTTGCACGCCCGGTTGCGCGAGCTCGCGCTGGGCGACGGAGCGGACAGCGTGGAAGGCGAATTCTCCGCACGCACGCGGCATGTCGAGGCATTGCGTCGCGCCGAACAGCATGCAGACGCAGCGGATCTGGAGCTGGGCTTCGAACAACTCGAACTGGCCGCCGAAGAATTGCGCCTGGCACAGGAAGCACTCGGCGAGATCACCGGCAAGCTGAGCGCCGACGAATTGCTGGGCAAGATCTTTTCGAGTTTTTGTATCGGTAAGTGATGCGGCGCGGCACCACGTGCAGCGATGAATGCAGCATTCGCCAAACAAAAATCCGGCCTCTCACGAGGCCGGACATCGTAGTAAGACACGGATACTGCGAGCTAGAAGTCGTAGCGAGCGGTCAACCGGAACGAACGAGGCGTCTGATAGTTCTGATCGTTCAAATAGTTCGGGCTGATCACATCGCGAGACGCTTCACTGAACTCGTTGTACTCGGTGACGCGGTCATTGTTGAACAGGTTGAAGACATCCAGCTTGATACGCAGCTTGTTATCAGCCCAGTTCGGCATGTACACCGCAGCCAGGTCGAACGTCCAGGTCCAGGGTGTCCGCCCCTCATCACCACGCTGACGCAGCACACGCGTGCCTTCAGCATCCAAGCAATAGAAACTTGAACCACTGTAGTTGGTCAGCGTGCCTTGGTCGGGCTGCGGGATGTCGTCCAGCGGGATATAACCTTGGCAATTGACCGGACGACCGGACTGCAGAATCAGGTTGCCGCCGAGCTGCCATTCCGGTGTGAGCGCGTAAGCGCCGAACAGCTTGAGTGTGTGCTGGCGATCGTTGGGTGTCGGCCCGTAGGTCCCGTCGGTGAACAGACGGTGGTCGAAGTCCTGCGTCAGGCCCGGATCTTCCTGCTCCAATGTGGAATTGACGTAGCCCTCCACATTGCCGCGCGTTCTGGCAAATGTATAGGAGCCCTGGAAATTGAATTTTTCCCCGGTGCGCTCCCAGAAGAACTCCAGTGCGGTGTGAATGCGCCGGTACTCGGGAAGGCCGAGATACGAGGCTGGCAGGGTTGCCAGTTCCACTTCACCATCGCCATTCAAGTCGACATTGATGGTGACGTCGCTACCCGGATTCAGGAAGTAGCAACTCGGGACCGAACTCGGATCAAAGTCGGTAAAGCCATTGTCTGCGGCCCAATCGATCCACGGATTGGTCGTGCAGGTATCGTCCATGCCCGATTTCACTTCGCGGCGGATCATACGTGCGCCCGCCATCCAGTTTTCCGTCAGCTGCAGTTGCCCACCCAGAATCACCTCGTCCTGATACATGGGCGAAAGATTGGTGGACGCAACCGAAGCCGGGTTTGGCGCAACCAGCGAGCCGTTGGTCTGAGTCGCACCGATCTGGGCGCCCTGGCCCACCGGTGTGCCGTCTGCTTCACTCCAGCCGTTGACGAAGTACCAGTTGGAGACCGTGGATTCGGCACCCGTTGCACGGATGCTTGAGTTCGTGGCGACCGGAATGTAGTACCGACCGGCGGTTCCGAACAGCTTCAAGCTGGCATCGCCGAGCACGTCCCACGAAAAACCAAGCCGTGGCGCGAGTTTGTAATCCGATTCTACCCAGGCGATACCGTCGCCGTTCTTGTTCTCGAACTTCTCGCCGCGCAGACCGAGCACGGCGAGGAAGTTTTCCGTCACTCGCCAATTGTCTTCGACATAGAAGGCGCTGTTGATGTTTTCATAGGTGGAACTGCTGGTCTGATAGACACGGGAGCGCGCGTACAGCGCACCACGTGGTACCAATTGACCATTCACCGTCCGCCCCGGCTGGCCAGCAAAAGCGCCAGTGGCCACGGCATTGCCGGGAACCGTGTAATACGCCCAGTTGATTCCGCCGGCGTAGGTCTGACCGCGATGACTGGACTCGTACTTTTCCTGATCCACACCAAAGCGCACGCGGTGGTCGCCCAACACCCACTCGCCATCAACGCGAAATGCCTTGCGGATGTCCTCGTCCGGCTCAGCATTGCGATCGGCAACCGTTGAGATCGTGCCAGGGTTACAGCCGATGTAGCGATCGACCACGCTGGTAGTCAGGCCGAAGCTGTAGGCCCACGGACACTCACTGCCGGCCGGATCGGTCGGCAGGCGTGAGTCAATGAGATTGCTCAGATAGCCGTATTGCGCCGACAAGGTGAAGTTGTCAGTGAAATAGCCGGTGTATTTGAGGATGCCGACCTTGCCGCCGTTTTCCATCTCGTACTGTTCGATCGGTGCTTCGTGTCGACCGACGTTGTAACGGCTCTCGCCGTTGGCGTCCGGGTTGTATTCGTAGGTGCTGTACTTGGTTTTGGCCTGGTTGTAGATGCCGGTGAACTCCACCAGGTTGCTGTCGTTGATGTACCAGTCGAGTTTGACCAGACCTTGCGGCGTGGTGTCGCGCCGACGTTCGCTGTTGACCGATCTGAAAATATCGATCGTTTCGTTGCGACCCTCGGCCATGGCGAAGAAGAACAATCTGTCCTTGATGATCGGACCACTCGCATACGCCGAATAGATGGTGCTGTCGAACTGGTTGTCGCTGCGATATTGGTAGAGCGGATCCGCAGCATCCGGATCACGGTCACGCACGTTCTTGCCCTTCGCAGCCCCCCAATCCGGAGCCCACTCGACGCTGCCACCGTAATGCCAGTCATTGGAGCCGGACTTGGTCACGATGCTTACAATGCCGCCCAGGGAGCGACCGTACTCGGCCCCATAGCCACCGGTCTTCACCTGCAGCTGCGCGATCCCCTGGAACGGCACATTGGCGAACGACAGGAACGTACGCATGTTGGTGACGTCGAAGCCGTTGATGTAATAGCCGTTTTCGGCCACTGAGGAGCCACCGAACGAAGCAAGATTGCCGTTGCCGAGACCGTTGTCACCCAGGCCGCCATCGCCTCTGGTGGCACCAGGAGCCAGCAAGGCAACCGAGGAAACGTCGCTGGCCACAGGCAGCGAGATCATCTGTTCGGCCGTGAATACCGTGGTGGATTCCACCGAGGACACGTCGATGGGATTGAGCGCGCGTGTACCCACCACATTGATCCTGTCCAACTCGGTGGTTTGCTTCCCGAACAGCACCTGCGAGCCGCTACCGACCTTGACCTCGACCTCGCGGGTGACCCCGTCTGCGGTGATCACATATTTGCCCGGAGGCAGCTGACTGAAGGTGAATCGGCCATCGGCAGCAGCGGTGGCCGAGCGACTTACACCCGTCTGGGGGCTTTGGATGGCAATGGTGCTGCCAGGCTCCACGCTACCGAAGATGGAGCCAACCGCGCTCTGTGCTTGCACACCGCCGGCAACGCACATGCTCAGCGCAATGCTCAACGCGCTGCGTGTGATGTTCTTCGACAAAGACCTACGAACCCCTGGACGTGTCATTCCTCTCTCTCCTGATGAAGTACCGTCACAACGACTGCAAACCGTAGAACCCAACTGCATTGCCGCAGTTGAGGGGGGGGGGGGGAGCCTCTTCGAAGGGAGTCGACCAGCCCAGCTCGTCACTTTCCTGAAGGGTGTCTGAAGATTAACCCAAGATTTACGGCCGTGTCATTTTTCGGGAACTTTTTCGTGAAACAGGGCTTACGGACCAGGACTTGCTGATCCGTTTCGTGTAATGGGTGCTGGTCCGGTTGAATACGGATGTCGTCCGCGTCCGGGGTCCTGTACAGGCGACAGGTACTCGCTCTCCCAATAGTCATGAGCTGACCGATCAGCTAGGCGCAGCAAAATTGCGAAGGGTCGTCACAGTGCGGGCGGCGGTGAGACGGTGATTGCCGTGAACGTGCCAGCGCTACGCCGGATATCCGGGTCGGCAGCGATGTGCTTGCATCGATCCTGCGGAACTCGTGTAAGCAGCCGGCGGCGTGCGTGCGCGCAGAATGAGCGAGGCCAGGTGGTCTCGATCAGCGCGTGGTTGATCTGGCTGTTGTGTCTGCGGCCAGTCTGTGTCGGTGAAACGACATGCATCCGGGATCAGAAAAAAATCCGGTGACGCTGGACAACAGAGCGCGGATGCACGTCCGACACACTCTGTACTGCGCGAGGTCAGCAACAGCCCGCAGGCGGAGCCGTCCTGCCGCTACATCACACCCGGCAACACCGTCTGCAATGCCGCGTTCTCGGCATCGCATGCTGGCGATGCCTCGGCGGTGGCAGGTTGCTTCGCACGTGCCTTGTCGATCTCGCGGCGCGCAGCGGCTAGATCCTTTTGGAACTCGGGGTTGTCGTGCAGGGCGGCGACGGTGGCGGCGCCCATGATGCGGCCCTGCAGGACATCGCTCTGCCAGTGCACGTTGCAGACCAGGCGGCTATCGCCGAAGGCGCGGCCGCGGGCGAGCAGGGCGTCGCGCTGGGCGGGTGCCAGCTCGGCCAGGATCAGGCCCCAGCTCCAGCCGATCGCGGTGTGGCCGGAGGGGTAGGAGCCGTTCTTGCGCAGCGCCGCGTCGTCGTCGGGCGTGCACATCGGCTGGTCGTTGCGCATGAACGGGCGTGGCCGCTGGTAACGGGCCTTGGCTGCGCTGGTGCTGGTGCTGGCGTCGCGCATGCTGCTTTCGAGCAGGCGCAGCAGGTGCGGGGTGTGCGCCTGGTCGATCTGGATGCCGAGCGCGCAACTGAAGTGATTGGCGGCCGCCGGGAAACTCAGCGCAGCATCCTGTGTGGCCAGGTCCCAGCGCGGTGTGCCGCGCAGGGCGAGCATGGATGTGGCGATGGCCTGATCGTTGGCGAGCGCGGCGCTGCCGTCCTGCGGCGGCGGCGGTACCAGGCGTAGGCTGTCGGGCACCTGTGCTTTTTCCAGGTAGCCATGTGCATCGGTGGCGATCACCGAGCCCGTCGGGGCCACCTTGTCGCGCGCGCTTGCACTGCCGCATCCCACTGCCAACACCGCGATGGCGACGCTGGTCAGCGTCCGGGAACAAGCGCGAGCAATGCGATCGGACATGCAGCAACCCTCAGACAACACGGATGGATGAGGGCGCAGATTACGACGCGCAGATGACATCTGCATGCCAGCGCAACGCAGTTGCGGCGCGGAATGCGCAGCAGCTGTCGCAGCACTGTCATGTCCCGGTCGCATCGACGCAAGACAGCTGTCGCACGCTTGCCGTCATCTTTTGACTCGTTCCCCCTGCCGCTCATGCCCAAGACCCATCTGTTAAGTGCCGCCGTCCTTACCGCGCTCGTGCTGTCGCCGACTGCCCACGCCGCCGATCCCGAGGTGACTGCCGACACCGGCACGACCGCGCAGCAACTCGACGCGGTCTCGGTGATCGGCCAGGGCGAAACGCGTCAGGTGCAGCGCATCACCCAGCAGGACATTCCGGTGTTGCCGCCGGGCACCAGCATCCAGAAGCTGCTCAACCGCATGCCGGGCGTCAACGTGCAATCCAACGATGCCTTCGGTGCCAACGAGGAGTCGCAGACGATCAGCCTGCGCGGCTTCAACGGCACGCGCCTGGGTTATACGCTCGACGGCCTGCCGCTGGGAGACAACGCCTACGGCAACTACAACGGCCTCAACATCAGCCGCGCCCTGATTGCGGAAAACTTCGGCGGCGTGGAGCTGGCCTCGGGTATCGGCGCACTGGGCACCGCGTCCACCAGCAACCTGGGCGGCACCATCCAGTACTACTCGGCCGATCCGTCCAGCGTGTTCGGCGGGCAGCTGTCGCAGACGGTGGGCTCCGATGCCAACCGCCGCACCTTCCTGCGCGTGGACACCGGCGACTACAACGGGTTTTCGGCGTATCTGTCCGGCATCAATGCCGAAGCCGACATGTGGGCGCGCCCGGAGTCGCCGACCACCACGCGGCAGTTCAATGCCAAGGGCGTGTACCAGTTCGACGGCGGCAAGCTGACCGCGTTCGCCGACACCTCGCGGACCTCGCAGGCCGATTATTCGTATCTGTCCAAGAGCGGCATGGCGCGTGGCCTGGGCTGGGACTGGAACCTGTACGCACCGGACTGGAACCGGGCGTTGGCCGCGGCGTACTGCGCACCGGCCACGCGCAATGCGGCGCGCTGCGGTTTCAGCGGCGGCGTGGACAACATCGACGATGCGTACTACCAGAGCCGCGCGTTGCGCGACGACGATCTGTTTTATGTGGCCGGCGACTTCCAGCCCAACGATGCCATCAGCTTGCACACCCAGGTCTACCACCACGAAAACAAGGGTCAGGGCCACTGGTGGTCGCCGGGCCAGGCGTCCAACCCGGGCACGCCGCAGGCATTGCCGATCTCCATCCGCAGCACCAATTACTGGATCAACCGCACCGGCGGCATCGCCTCGCTCGGCTGGAACCTGGGCCCGCATCACCTCGAAGCCGGGCTCTGGTACGAGCGCAATCACCACGATGTGGAGCGCAATTTCTACTGGATCGACGGGCCGGTCAGCGATGACAAGTTTCTGCAGGATCCCGACCGCCGGCTGTTCTCGCAGAACTACATCATCACCACGCGGCAGTTCTATGTGCAGGGCAACTTCAAGTTCCTCGACGAGCGCCTGAGCGTGGATCTGGGCATCAAGAGCCCGAGCACCGAAATGACCGCGCGCGAAACGCCGGGGCTGGCGGTGGAAGCGCCGGTGGCGACGGGCTCGATCAAGGCCAGCGAGTCGGTGCTGCCGCAGGTCGGTCTGGGCTATCGCATCGCAGACGGGCAGGAAGTGTTCGCCTCGTACGCGGAAAACATCGCCGCGTTCCAGGGCGGTGGCGCCGGTGGT
The DNA here is from genome assembly GCF_040203115.2 of Xanthomonas sp. WHRI 7065. NCBI lineage: Bacteria > Pseudomonadati > Pseudomonadota > Gammaproteobacteria > Lysobacterales > Lysobacteraceae > Xanthomonas > Xanthomonas sp. WHRI 7065. The sequence continues at coordinate 5,017,813 of NZ_CP168194.1, read as the reverse complement.
CCGTTGCTGGTGACGCAGGCCTCCTTCGATGCCAGTGTCGGCGCACTGGAGCCGGAGAAGTCGCGCACCGTGGAAGCCGGTTACCGCTTCGTGCGTGACCGCTTCGAAGCCTCGCTGGTGGGTTACGACGTGACCTTCGACAACCGCCTGCTCTCGCTCAATCCCTGCGCCAGCATCCAGCAGGGCACCACGCCGGCCTGCACCACGCGCTTCTTCAACGTGGGCTCGGTGAGCAGCCGCGGCGGCGAACTGACCGTGATCTGGAAGCCGACCAGCTACCTGCAGTGGTACAACTCGGCCTCGATCAACCGCTCGACCTACGACGACAACTACGTGCAGAACGGGGTGATCATTCCGACTGCCGGCAAGACCACGGTGGATACGCCCAAGCGCATGTTTGCCAGCGAAATCGCCTTCAACTACGCCAACTGGAACGTCAACCTGCGCGGCAAGTACACCGGCCAGCGCTACTACACCTACACCAACGACCAGGGCTTCGGCGGTTACACCTCGTTCGATGCGGGCGCCGGGTACGACTTCGGCCAGGCCGGCGTGCTGCAGGGGCTCAAGCTCTCGCTCAACGTGACCAACCTCACCGACAAGCGCTATGCGTCCAACCTCACCGCGTTCGCCAACAGCGACCCGAATGGCCGTCAGCTGGCATTCCATGCCAGTGCGCCGCGGCAGGTGTTTTTGACCTTGGATGCGAAGTTCTGAGTTAGGGATTGGGGAGTCGGGATTGGGGATTGGTAACAGCGGGTCTTGTGGCTGCTGACTGATTTCCGGTGGCGATCGACGTGAATGGTTTTAGAGTGGCTGGCAAGACTTAGGGAGTGGTTGTCAGGCTAGTGCGGACGATGCGGAGAAAGCGGGATGTACACGTCGTACATCCCGCACCAATCATCGGCCGCGCTCGTCTGGCGGTTGCACCGTGGTGTTGATGGCTGCTTTTTTGTTGGAGAAAGGCATGATGCAGTTCCACCGTGCGTTGGTGTTGGGGGCGATGATGGTCGGCATGAGCGGGCCCGCGTTGGCAGAGGCGCCGTTGGCGAAGACGGTACAGATCTTTGCGCACCGTGGCGCCAGCGCGTTGCGCCCGGAACACACCCTGGCCTCGTATGCCAAGGCGATTGTCGATGGCGCCGATTTTGTCGAGCCGGACCTGGTGTCCACCAAGGATGGCGTGCTGGTGGCGCGTCATGAGAACGAGATCGGCGGCACCACCGATGTGGCCAGCCACCCGGAGTTCGCCGCGCGCAAGACCCGCAAGACCATCGATGGCCAGGCGATGGAAGGCTGGTTCACCGAAGACTTCACTCTTGCCGAATTGAAGACCTTGCGTGCGCGCGAGCGGTTGCCGCAGTTGCGCGGCACGCGTTGGGATGGGCAGTTTCAGATCGTCACCTTCGACGAGATCATCGATTTTGTCGCAGCCGAATCAGCAGCGACCGGGCGCACGATCGGGCTGATTCCTGAGATCAAGCACCCGAGCTATTTCAATGGGCTGAATCTGGCGATGGAAGACAAGGTGCTGGCGAGCCTGCGTGCGCATGCCTACACGCAGACGGCGCCGGTGGTGATCCAGTCGTTCGAGACCGGCAACCTGCGTTACTTGCGCGGCAAGATCGGGCGCAGCAGCAATATCCGCTTGCTGCAGTTGCTGGGCGGCGCGCAGATGGCGCTGCCCGATGCGGGCGTGGGCAACGCGCCGCGCACCTACGGGCAGATGATCACGCCCGAGGGGCTGAAGCAGGTCGCCAGCTATGCCGATGCGATCGGCCCGGACATCCGCAGCATCATTCCACTGGATGCGCAGCAACGCCTGGGCACGCCGACCAGCTTGGTGCACGACGCGCACGCGGCAGGATTGCAGGTACAGCCGTATACCTTCCGCCCGGAGAATTATTTCCTGGCCGCCAACAACCGCAGCAGTGGTGCGGTGACCGAGCGCAACGAGGCCGGTGCATTGGCCGAGTTGAAGGCGTATCTGGATGCGGGTATCGATGCGTTCTTTGCGGATGATCCCGGCTTGGCGCGGCGTGCGTTGAGCGAGCGTGCAACGCGTTAAACGTTGGACGCATCTGCGGTCTGTAGGAGCGCGCTGGCGCGCGATGAAGCGTTCCCGATAACGCTCCATCGCGCGCAAGCGCGCTCCTACGTCCCAGGTGGCCGTTCGCGTGGCGGGAAGTGCAGCACCACGTTCTGCGAGCCGTCTTCCTGGCGCTGCCACAGCACTGGCACCTGGCGTGGCGGCGGCGGTTCCAGCACGTCGCGTTCGGTGTTGCTGATCTCCCAGGCGGCGTCTTCGTCCTCGTCTTCCCAGCTGTAGCGCGGTCTGGCCTGTTGCGGGTCGCGCAGGCGCAGCAGCAGCGCGGCGATCAGGCCGGCCACCGCGCCGCCAAGATGCGATTGCCAGGACACGCCGGCCTCGTGCGGCAGGATGGTCAGCACCATGCCGCCGTAGAACAGGAAGGCGATCATGCTGGTGGCAATCGCCGGGCGGTCGCGGCGCAGCAGGCCCAGCACGAACACCAGGAACATCAGCCCGTGGGTCACGCCGCTGGCGCCCAGATGCCGGCTGCCGGGCTCGCCCAGCAACCACGCGCCCAGCCCCGAGCCCAGCCACAGCAACGGCAGCGCCAGGGCGGTGGCGCGCGGATACACGCTGCCGGCCAGTGTGCCCAGGATCAACAAGGCGGCGGCGTTGGCGCCCAGATGCGCCAGCGAGCCGTGCAGCAGCGGCGCGGTGAGGATGCCGAGCAGGCCGTCGGCCTGCAGCGGTGCCACCGCCCAGGCGCGCCAGTCGAACATGCCCTGGGCGGTGAACACCGCCACCAGCAGCAGCACGGCGGCCAGGCTGAAGTTGAAGGCACGCAAGACCCGGGAACGATCCAGGCGATCTTGCGAGGTGGCGTCGGCGGCAACAGGATGCGGTGTCATGCCTTCACGGATGGCGTCGCGCGGATGTTTTACAAGCCTGTCCGGCGCGGGATAAGCAGGCCCGACGACGGGATAATCCAGCTCCGCCACCGGAGATTCGCGCAGCGGCTCGCGTGGCATCACGCAGGTGGCCGAAGCGCGACACCCATTGGCTGCAGGGTCCTTGCCTGCCCACCCTCGCGGGACACGCCGCAAGTACGTCCCTGTAGGCGCTTATGCGGCATCCATGCCGCGTAAGGTCCCGCGACGGTGAGCAGGCAAGGACTCGTCGAATTGGTCGGTGCGCTTGGATGCGAGCAGCGCACGCGGCGCTGCCGTTCCCGATTCCCTAATCCCGATTCCCGACTCCCAGCCCCTCAGTGCCGAGCCGGCTTTGGCGGCCGCAGCAGGCTCAGCACGATGGTGAAGACCAGGATCACGATCACCACCGCCAGCGAGACCAGCACCGGGATCTTGTACAGATCGATGATCATCATCTTGGTGCCGATGAACACCAGGATCACCGCCAGGCCGTACGGCAGCAGGTGGAAGCGGTCGGCCATGCCGGCCAGCAGGAAGAACATCGCACGCAGGCCCAGCACCGCGAACACGTTGGAGGTCAGCACGATGAACGGGTCGGTGGTGATCGCAAAGATCGCCGGGATGCTGTCCACCGCGAAGATCACATCGATCACCGCAATCAGGATCAGCACCACGAACAGCGGGGTGAACCAGCGCTTGCCGTCCTTGATCACGCTCAGCGCATGGCCGTGGTATTGCGGGCTCAGGCGCAGATGGCCGCGCATCCAGCGCAGCACCGGGTTGGCTTCCAGGTCCGGCTCCTTGCCGGCGGAGAACCACATCTTGATGCCGGTCAGCAGCAGGAAGGCGCCGAACACGTACAGCAGCCAATGGAACTTGGTCAGCAGCACCGAACCGGCGAAGATCATGATCGCGCGCAGCACGATCGCACCCAGCACGCCGATGATCAGCACGCGCTGGCGCTGCTCCTCGGGCACGCCGAAGTAGGTCATCACCATCAGGAACACGAAGATGTTGTCGACCGCCAGCGATTTCTCGACCAAATAGCCGGTCAGGAACTCCAGCCCGATGCGGTCGGCCGCCGCATCGCCCATGCTGCCCTGCAGGTACCACCACAGGCCGGCGTTGAAGGCCAGCGCCAGCAGCACCCAGCCGATGCTCCACCAGGTGGCTTCCTTGAAGGTGACCTTGTGGGCACCGCCGTGGCGCATCAGCACCAGATCGACCAACAGCGCCACGATCACCACGATCGCGAAGCCGCCCCATAACCAGACATTGCCAATGGTTTGCATAAAAGAATCCCGAAAGTGAAACGACCTGGACAGCCGGTGGGCTGAGGCCTTGTGACACGGAAATCGTGGATTCCGGGTGACGGACCTTCGCCTGCGCGGCGAAGGTCTCGCTCACAACCGGCCGGGCCGGTTGCCGTTGCACCGGAGCGCCTGATGGCAGGGCTCGTCATGACGGCGACAACGCTGGGAGCTACTCCCCTTCTGCAGCCGATTCTGCGTGCCCGGGGCAGGCACGTCAATCCAGCCGGATACAATGGGCGGATGAATACTCCTGTCCCCGTCGTCCGACTCAAGAATGCGTGGCGCTCCAGCCACCCGTGGATCTTCCAGAAGCTGGTGGAAAAGCCCGCCGCCAAGCCCAAACCCGGCACCATCGTCGATGTGGTCGGCGTGGACGGGGAGTGGGTCGGCCGCGGCTTCTACAACGGCCACTCGCGCATCGCCGTGCGCATCCTGGAGACCGACCAGGCGGTGCCGGTGGATGCGGGCTGGTTCTCGCGCAAGATCGCCGCGGCAGTGAGCCTGCGCCGCGACTGGCTCAAGCTCGACGCGGTGTCCGATGCCTGGCGCGTGGTGCACAGCGAAGGCGACGGCCTGTCCGGCCTGGTGGTGGACCGTTATGGCGACCTGGTGGTGGTGGAGTTCTTCGCCGCCGGCATGTTCCGCCACCGCGAATGGATCTACGAGGCGCTGCGCGAGCAGTTCCCGGGCTGCCGCTTCCACAGCTTTGCCGACGAACACGTGCAGAAGCAGGAAAGCTTCGATTTCCACGGCAACACCACCACCGAAGCGTCGGTGATCACCGAGTACGGCATCAAGTTCCGCGCCGACCCGGCCGGTGCGCACAAGACCGGCTTCTTCGCCGACCAGCGCGAGAACCGCCAGTGGCTGAGCGGGCAGGTCGAAGGCAAGAGCGTGCTGGACCTGTGCTGCAACACCGGCGGCTTTGCGGTGTATGCGGCTGCGCGCGGCGCGTCCGAGGTGCTGGGCGTGGACATCGACGAGGACGTGATCGCCATCGCCAAGGGCAACGCCAAGCTCAACAACGTGCGGCCGAAGTTCGTGCAGGCCGACATCTTCCCCTGGCTGCGCGATGCCTCCAACCGCGGCGAGCAGTTCGATGTGGTGATCCTGGACCCGGCCAAGATGACCCGCGACCGCGAGCAGGTGATTCCGGCGCTGAAGAAGTACTTGGACATGAACAAGCTGGCGCTGGGCGTGGTCAAGCCCGGTGGCCTGTTCGCCACCTTCTCGTGCACCGGGCTGGTGGCCGAACAGGAATTCCTGGACATGCTGCGGCGCGCCTCGTATTTCTCCGGGCGCACCATCCAGATCCTGAAGGTCGCCGGTGCCGGTCCGGACCACCCGTTCATGGCGCACGTGCAGGAATCGCGCTATCTGAAGGCTGTTTTCTGCCGCGTGATCTAGCGCAGCGATCAACCCCTGGAGCGGCCAGTCGATGACAGCGGACGATGAGGAACGCAAGGCGCTGAGCCGGTTGCTGCGCGAGATCGAGCGGCCCCATGCCAGTCTGCTGGCCAGCAACTGGCCGGTGTTCGGCGTGTGGCTGCTGTTCGCCGGCGCCTTCATGTACCTGTTCCAGACCGGCAACGGCTCGCCGTTGCATCCGTTGCTGCTGGCGCTGGGCTCGACCTGCCTGGGCGTGCTCGGTGCCTGGATCGTGCTGCGCTCGGTGTGGGCGCGGCAGTGGCTGCACGTGCGCGAGCACGTCGATGTCGAGAGCGTGCGCGCGCGCTTGGCCGAACTGGGCGATTGAACACGACGCGCAATACCACTGCGCGCCAATCGGGCGCGTGCGATGGATTGCGCGCAGGCCAGATCAAATCGCTTGCATGCTGAGCGCTGTGAGCAGCCCACTGCGAACATCCGATCGCTTCTGCCAGCCGCGCGACATACCGCGTGTCGCAGGCCATATGCGGCCTGCGCGTATCGGTCACATCAGGCGATGACCCGCGGTGGGCTGCAGCTGCAGCAGCAACCGATCATCAGCCCAACGGCCGCCCGGTGATCTCCGGCACGGCCTGGCGCAGGTCGGCACCGAACTCGAAATTACGCATCGCCGCGCCATCGGCGTAGCCGTGGAACATGCCTTGGGTAGGCGTGGTGCCTTTGCGCAATTCGATATCGTCACGCACCTGCGTGGTGCCGGCAATGTTGACTGCAACGAATGCGCCCGGCCGCCTCATGAAGACGGTACTGGCCTGCGCATCGGCGCCGATCGTCGCGCCCGGATGCCACACGGTCAGACCGCCAGGTACCGCATTGCCCTGCACGGTGCCGCCCATCGCCGTGGCGTGGCCATTCGCATGGCAGCGCGCCCTGGTGCGTGGCGCGCCTGCATAACCCAAAGCAGTCAGGTCATTGCCAACGGCCATTTCGTTGGCCGCATCTGAGCGGACATTGTCGATGTCTGCCGCGATCTGCGCGGCGGCGGTCACCAGGCTGGACACACCCGCATCGATCGCGATCGATGCTTCCACGCAGCGAGGACGCCACCGCCATGTCCGATGTGTCCACGTCCGCGCTGTCTAGCGCCAAACCGGTTCTGCTGTTGCTGGAGCACGACTTCGAAGATCCCAAGCACGCCGGCCGACGCTTTTTCTGTCGCCATGGCTGGTTGCTGGAAGCTGCGTTGCCGGGCATCGACGGAGTGCGCGACCGGCTGGAGGTGCGCCGGATCGGCTTCCCGCGGCCGCGTCGCGGTGTGATCGGCCTGGTCGGCGAAAGCGACCGATCGCTGCCCACGCTGGTGACCTGCAGCGCGCGCTGCGCGGGTAGTGCCATCGCAGCGAACCACCCGTCAGAGGGCATGGCGGAGTTGCGGCGCTGACGCATCGTGCCTTTGAAGAGCAGGTCATTCGCTCGAATCCCCCGGAGAACGCAATGACTTCCTCACCTCGACGTGCGGGCACGTCAGCGGCCGCGTCCTAGATGCCGGCCATCGATTCCCAACGCGCCGCCTGGCTGGCGACGCAGGTCCTGCCGCACGAGCCGGCGCTGCGGCGCTGGCTGCGCAAGCACGCCCCCGGCAACGTCGATTGCGACGATGTCATCCAGGAGACCTACGCCATCCTCGCCGGGTTGGGCGAGGTGGGCCATATCGCCAACCCGCGCGCCTATCTGTTCACCGCGGCGCAGTCGGTGCTGCTGCAGCAGGTGCGGCGCGCCAGAATTGTTTCGATCGAAAGCGTGGCGGAAATCGAGCGCCTGGACATCACACAGGACGAGCGTTCACCCGAGCGCCACGCCATTGCCGGTCAGGAGCTGCGCCGCATCGGCGAAGCGCTGGCGGCACTGCCGGACAAATGCCGCCAGGTGTTTCTGCTGCGCAAGGTCGATGGCCTGTCGCAGCGCGAGATCGCCGCGCGGCTCGGAATCAGCGAGAACACCGTGGAAAAACACATCGTGAAGGGATTGCGGCTGCTGATGGCGCGGATGGGCCGCACCCCCGCACCCGCACCGACTGCCGGCCAGGCCGCGCCGGCCACGCGCCTGGCCGATCCGCAGCGCGGCAGCTGAGCATGCGCAGCATCGACGACATTGCCGCTGCCTGGGTGGGCCGCGAGGACGGCGACCGGCTCACGCCGGCCGAGCGCATGCAGCGCGACCGCTGGCTGGCCGAAGACGTGCGCCATCGCGGTGCCTATGCACGTGCGCACGCGGTGCACCTGCATTTCGATCGCGCGCGTGCGTTGGGGCAGGGCTTTGGCGCGGAAGCGACGCGTTCACGGCGCACGCATCGACGCGGCAGGTGGCTGGCCGCACTGGCCGCCTGTGTGGTCGCTGCGGCCACCGGCATGCTGGCATTGCAGCAGGCCGTGCCCGACCACGGCGCGCCCGGCAGCGGCCATCACCTCACCCGCATCGGCGAGGTATTGCGCCTGCCGTTGGCAGACGGCTCGGCGGTGACGCTGAACTCCGGCTCGGAGGTGGTGGTGGAGTTCAGCGCCGCCCGTCGTCAGGTCCAGTTGCTGCGCGGCGAGGCCTTGTTCGACGTGGCCAAGGACCGCCATCGCCCGTTCGTGGTGATGGCGGCCGGCGCGGAAGTGCGCGCGGTCGGCACCAGTTTCAGCGTGCGCCGGCGGCAGGACGATGCCGTCAAGGTCGTCGTGCGCGAAGGCACCGTCGACGTGGAAGCCGACCAGCGCGCACCGCAGCGGGTGACAGCCAACATGCTGGCCATGGTCAGCCCGACGCGGGCGGTGCAGGTACAGCCGCTGCCAGCACGGCGCGTGCAGCAGTTACTGGTCTGGCGCGAGGGCATGATCGCCTTCGACGGCGACACCTTGGCGCAGGCCGCTGCCGAATTCGCCCGCTACAACGACATGCGCATCCTGATCGACGACCCCGCGGTGGCGCGGCGCACCGTGGTCGGCCTGTACTCGGCCAACGATCCGGAAGGCTTTGCACGCTCCGTTGCGCTGAGCATGGGCCTGCAGATCGAACACACCCGTGGCGGCATCCACCTGCGTGGCGCACTCGCGCAGTGAGGTGCAGTGCTGCACGTCACCACCAGCGATGTAGATGGCGGAAAAGCAATGGCCACGCATCCAACAGACAGGGGGCCACACAGCAACGGTGACAACGACCGGACAGCGGCGCACGCGCGCCAGCGGAGAGCAGTGATGCAGGCAGCAAGCAGGCGTTTGAGCAAGGCCATCGGCACCGCCGTGGCGATGATGGCAGCGGGACATGCGGTGGCCGCGTCAGCGCAGGGGCGCACCTTCTCGCTCCCCGAGAGCAATGCGGTGGTGGCGTTGCCGGAGTTTGCGCGGCAGGCCGGGGTGCAGATCGTGGCACCGGGCGAATACCTGCAGCAGGTACGCACGCCGGCCGTGCAGGGCACGCTGGAATCGCGCGTGGCATTGCGGCAGTTGCTGGCCGGCACCGGATTGAGCGTGGTCGAAGACGATGGCGAACGCATCACGCTGGCCTCGGCGCAGCCGCTGACGGCCGCGCTCCACGGCCATCCGGGGACGGGGTATGCGCAGGTGGACGCATCCGCAACCACGCCACCAGCGTCATCGCCACCCGCAGATGCCGCCGTCGGCAATCTGGATGCGGTGGTGGTCACCGGCGCGCGCGGCGTGCAGCGCACCGTCACCGAAAGTCCCACCCCGATTGATGTGATCGGCGCGGCGGAACTGGAAAAGACCGGTCGCCCGGGCCTGCTGGCGGCGCTCAACGATCTGGTGCCGTCGTTCAATGCGCCGGCCAAATCCGGCAACGGCACCTCGTATGTGATCGCCACCGGCGGGCTGCGCGGGCTCAATCCGGATCACACCCTGGTGCTGGTCAACGGCAAGCGCCGCCATCGCACCGCCAGCATCAACATCGCCGGCATCGTCGGGCGCGGCTCGGTGCCGGTGGACATGAGCCTGATTCCGGTCTCGGCGGTGGACCACATCGAGGTGCTGCGCGATGGCGCGGCCGCGCAATATGGTTCGGATGCGATCGCCGGCGTCATCAACATCCTTCTCAAATCCGATGCCGAGGGCGGCAAGGCCGACATCCTGTGGGGCCAGAACATCGACCGCGCCGATGGCGACAGCAGCAGCGCCAGCATCGGCAAGGGCCTGGCACTGGGTAGCGCCGGCTTCGTCTATCTGGCCGCAGACGCCAGGTATCAGCAGACCTCCAATCGCGCGGTGCCGGTGGCCGACGATTACCGGCTGTACTACCCGGTCAACGGCCAGCCGGACCCGCGCGAGGCCACCGCCGACCGCCTGATCACACGCAACTTCGGCCAGCCCTGGCAGAAGGGCGCCAACCTGTCCTACAACGCCGAACTCGGCCTGGGCGGCGACCTGCGTGGCTATTCCTACGCGACCTACAGCCGCCGCCTGAGCGATCTGGAATGGTCGTTCCGCAATCCCAACGCCAACAACACGCTGCAGGAGATTTACCCGGACGGGTACAGCCCGCGCCTGCGCATCGACGAGACCGATTACGAGTTCACTGCCGGCATCAAGGGCCTGTGGGGTGAGTGGGACTGGGACCTGGCCACCAGCTACGGCCGCAACGCCTCCGAACGCGACGGCCTGCACACGCTCAACGCCAGCCTGGGGCCGACCAGCCCCACCGCGTTCTATCTGGGCCAGCTGACTTCCACCGACTGGACCACCAGCCTGGACATCACCCGCGGCCTGCAACTGGCCGAGCGCCCGCTGCAGGTGTCGCTGGGCGTGCAATACCGCTACGAGAAATACCAGATCCAGGCCGGCGAGCAGGCGGCGTATGCGGCCGGTGACTACGTGTTCCCGGCGAGCCATCCACGTGCCGGCCAAGCTCCGCCGCCCGGCGCACAGGGCGCGATCACCTTCCAGCCCGATGAGGCCGGCAGCCTGTATCGCAACAGCGGCGCGGCCTATGTCGACCTGACCTGGGACGTGGCCGACAGCGTGTCGCTGGGCCTGGCCGGGCGCTACGAGCGCTTCGACGATTCGGCCGGCGACACCGCGGTGGGCAAGTTCACCGCGCGCTGGGCCATCACCCCCACCTTCGCGCTGCGTGGCGCGGCCAGCACCGGCTTCCGCGCGCCCGCGTTGGCGCAGGCCTTGTACGCGGCCACCAACAGCAGCTGGCGCACGCTGGACAACGGCGATCGCGAACTGTTCCTGGCCAAGACGCTGCCGGTGGATTCCCCCGCCGCGCTGGCACTGGGCGCCGAACCGCTGAAGCCGGAGGAATCCACCAACGCCAGCATCGGCTTCACCTACAACCCCACGCGCGCGCTCAGCCTCACCGTGGATGCCTACCGCATCGATCTGGACGACCGCATCGGCATGACCGGCTACATCACCGGTGCGGCGATCACCGACCTGCTCACCCGCGCCGGCGTGTCCGGGGTCGACAGCGCGCAGTACTTCACCAACGCCATCGATACCCGCACCGAAGGCGTGGACGTGGTGGCGACCTGGCGCATGGAGGCCGGCGACTGGGGCCGGGTCAACTGGAACCTGGGCTACAACTACAACACTACCGAGATCACCCGCATCGCCGACAACCCGGCCGCACTGGACTCGCTGGGCGCCGGCTACGAACTGTTTGACCGTGCCTCGCGCGGCTATCTGTCGCGCACCCCGCGCAGCAAGGTGTTGCTGGGCGGCAACTGGGTGATCGGCGACTTCGCGCTCAACGTGCGCGTCAACCGCTTCGGCAGTTTCGATGTGCTGGAAAACAATCCGGCCAACGACGAACACGTGCCGGCCAAATGGATCACCGATCTGGAAGCGTCCTACGCACTGTCCGGACACATCACCTGGACGCTGGGCGCCAACAACCTGTTCAACCAATACCCGAAGAACATCGGCGCGGTCGCCAGCACCGGCAGCGGTTTCTACGTCACCAGCGTGCCGTACGGCTTCACCGGCGGGTCCTATTACACCAAGTTGACCTACACCTTTTGAGGAGTGATCCAGTGCCGCGACTTTCTTCGATGCGGGCGCATGCGCGCAGCGCTTCCCTCTGCGCAGGGCTGTTGATCGCATTGTTCTGCGCCCCGCAGGCGGCGCTTGCCGGCACCGGCAAGGACAGTGGCGAAATCCTGTGGGACCGCTACGGCGTGCCGCATATCTATGCCAGGACCGAAGCCGGCACCTTCTACGGCTTCGGCTGGGCGCAGACCCACAGCCACGGCAATCTGTTGCTGCATCTCTATGGCGAAGCACGCGGCCGCGCCGCCGAATACTGGGGCGAGAAGTACGCCGAACAGGATCGCTGGCTGACCAGTAACGATGTCTACCCACGCGCGCAGCAGTGGTACCGACAACAGACCCCCGGCTTTCGGGCCGACCTGGATGCTTTCGCGCAAGGCATCAACGACTACGCAGCCGCACACCCGCAGGCCCTGGACGCAGAGGTCAAGGTGGTGCTGCCGATCACCGGCGTGGACGTGGTGGCGCACGCGCACCGGTTGATGAATTACGTCTACATCGCCTCGCCGGCCAAGGTGCTGGGCGAGCCACCCAAGGACGGCCAGGCGCGCGATGGCTCCAACGCCTGGGCGCTGATGCCGAGCAAGACCCGCGACGGCCACGCCATGCTGCTGGCCAATCCGCATCTGCCCTGGGGCAGCGGCTTTTTCACCTATTACGAAGCGCATCTCAACGGACCGGGCGTGGATCTGTATGGCGCCACCCAGGTGGGCCTGCCGATCCTGCGTTTCGGCTTCAACAAGCAACTGGGTTTCACCAATACGGTGAACACGCTGCTGGGCCAGACCACCTACAAACTCACGCTGTCGGGCGAGGGCTATCTGCTGGACGGCAAAGTGCTGCCGTTCAAGCGGGAAACCAAAACGCTGAAGATCCGCCAGGCCGATGGCGCGCTGAAAGAACAGACCTTGCAGGTGCGGCAGTCGGTGCACGGCCCGGTGTTCCAGCGTTACGACGGCAGCACCGTGGCGCTGCGTGTGGCCGGCCTGGATCGGCCCGACATGCTCAAGCAGTACTGGGACATGGGCAAGGCGCAGGACTTTGCGCAGTTCCAGCGCGCGCTCAAGCAACTGCAGGTGCCGATGTTCAACATCGTCTACGCCGACAACGCCGGCAACGTGCTGTTCCTGGACAACGGCATCCTGCCCAAACATGCGCAGGGCGATCTGACGTACTGGAGCGGGCTGGTGCCGGGCGATACCGCGTCCACGCTATGGCGCGATGTGCACAGCTACGACGAGCTGCCCAAGGTGATCAACCCGGCCGGCGGTTTCGTGCAGAACACCAACGACCCGCCGTGGCTGGCCAGTTGGCCGCGCGTGCTTGACCCAAAAAAATTCCCGGCCTATGTCGCACCGACGGGGCCGATGTCGCTGCGCGCGCAGAACTCGGTCAAGATGCTGGCCGAGCACGACAGCATCGACTTCGACCAGCTGGTGGCGCTTAAGCGCACCGCGCAGGCGCTGGCGGCCGATCGCACGTTGCCGCAGCTGTACGCTGCCGCCGCAGACAGCACCGATCCGGACATCGTCGCTGCGGTCAAGGTGCTCAAGGCCTGGGACCGCCACTTCGAAGCCGACAGCCGCGGCGCGTTGCTGTTCGAGGAATGGGCGCGCTTGTTCACCGGCGATGCGCGTTACCTCTCGCAGGCCGGCTATGCCACGCCGTGGTCGCTGGATGCTCCGCTGACCACGCCCAGCGGCCTGAAGGACCCGGCACTAGCGCTGCGTCAGCTCAAGCAGGCCGTTGCCAGCACCAGGCAGGCCTATGGCGCCATCGACCGCCCGTACGGCGAGGTGTCGCGCTTCCACCTGGGCGATGTCGATGTGCCCGGCCGCGGCGGTTTCGGCAATCTGGGCGCGTTCGACGTAATCACCTGGAACCCGCCCAATGCCGATGGCCAACGCCTGCCGCAGCACGGCGAAACCTGGGTCTCGCTGGTGGAATTTTCCACGCCGATCAAGGCCAAGGGCCTGATGAGTTACGGCAATGCCAGCCAGCCTGGCTCGGCGCATATCAACGACCAGCTGCAGCTGCTGTCCAGGGGCGAGTTCCGCACCTTGTGGACCACCCGCGAGCAGGTCGAACAGCACCTGGAATCACGCACCGACTTCTGACGACTACTCCCGACGATCGCCCCAGCTTGAAGCAGCTACCCGATAGCACCGCCCGACATCCCAGCATCCAAGGACACAGACCATGCGCACCTTTCCGACCGCCGCCTTGTTCGCCATCGTGGCGTTGACCGCCACGTTCACCGCGTCTGCGGCCGATCCGCACGACGGTGCCTGGACCCTGGTGGAATCCAAATCCAACTGGAGCGACGGCAAGTTTCCCAAGGGCATGCGGCTGACCATCAATGTGCAGTTCTCCGACAACCGCATCGAATACCACTCCATCAACACCACCCGGCCGCAGACCCCGTACAAGGTCGATTACGTCACCACGCTGGATGGCAAGCCCAGCCCGCTCAACGAGCAGGCGCGCTTCAACCAGATCGCGGTGAGCAAGACCGGCGCCGACACCTACCAGATCCTCAAGATGAAGGACGACGACGTGATCGTCGGCGAGTTCTGGTCGTTTTCCGCAGACGGCAAGACGCTGATCCGCAATGGCGTGGGCAAGTCGCCGGAAGGCAAATCCAAGGCCTACCACGAGTTCTTCGAACGCAAGTGAGCACTGGCGCGTGGTCGCGGGCAGCAATGTCTGCGACCACGCGCCACGACAGCCAATGATCGTGCAGCGGCTGAGGCAAGCGCGGCTATGATCGATGCATCCCCCATCTTCTGCGAGCTGCCATGACCCTGCATCGCCTGTGCACCGCCATTTTCCTGAGTCTGGCCGTGGTCGCACCCGGCCACGCGCTGGAGTTTTCCAAGGCCGAGCTGGCGCGCGCCACGGCGCTGCAACAGCGCCTGGTCACGCTGGATTCGCATCTGGACACGCCGGCCAATCTGGAGCGCCCCGACTTCGACGTGTTGCAGGCGCATGCCGGCAACCGGCTGTCGCAGGTGGACTACCCGCGCATGGTCGAAGGCGCGCTGGATGGCGGCTTCTGGGCGGTCTACACCGGGCAGGGCAATCGCAGTGCGGCCGCGCACCTGGACGATCGCGATGCCGGTCTGCAGCGGTTGTTGAAGATCCACACGCTGCTGGCCGCGCAACCACAGCGCTTCGCCTTCGCCACCACGCCCGCCGATGCCGCGCGCATCAAGGCCGATCGCAAGCGCGTGGTGTACATCAGCATGGAAAACGCCAGCCCGCTGGTGGCCGACCCCACGCTGCTGCGCTTCTATTACGCGCAGGGCCTGCGCCTGATGAGCACCGTGCATTTTCTCAACAACGAGTTCGCCGACTCGGCCACCGACCCCAAGGGGCCGGAGTGGAAGGGCCTGAGCCCGGCCGGCAGGCACCTGGTGCAGCAGGCACAGGCGCTGGGCATCGTGATCGACCAATCGCATGCCTCCGATGCGGTGTTCGACCAGTTGATCGCACTGTCGCCGGTGCCGATCGTGCTCTCGCACAGCGGCGCACGTGCGGTGTTTAACCATCCGCGCAATATCGACGACGCGCGGCTGAAGGTGCTGGCCGAGCACGGCGGGGTGATCCAGGTGAATTCCTACGGCGGCTATCTGGTCGACAGCGGCGCCAGCCCCGAGCGCAAGGCCGCCGAGAAGGCGCTGACCGAGCAATACGGCGGCTGGGAGCACATCAAGATCGCCGACGGCACGGCCCTGAGCGCCGCGCTCAAGGAGCTGGATGCGCGCTACCCGATCAAGCGCGCCACCGAGGAGGACTTCTTCGCCCATCTGGAGCATGTGCTCAAGGTGGTCGGGCCCGAGCACGTGGGCATCGGCATGGACTGGGACGGCGGCGGTGGCGTGGTCGGCCTGGAGGACGTCTCCGACCTGCCGCGCATCACCGCCTGGCTGTTGCGCAAGGGCTACACCGAGCAGCAGATCGCCGGCATCTGGGGCGGCAACCTGCTGCGGGTGATGGGGCAGGCGCAGGCGTATGCGGTGGGGAATCGGGAGTCGGGAGTGGGGAATCGGTAGAGCGCGGGAGTTGGGATTGGGGATTCGGGATTCGCAAGGCCGAGGCGGTCTGTCGTGCGGGGCTGGGTGCTGCGTCGGGCTTGGTGGTGGGGCGCCGGCTTGGTTGTTGGTGCAGGGCTGGGGTAAGGCGCGTCGGCGCTAGTTGTCAGCCAGGTGGTTGGGGGCGGGTCGCCGTCGCAGCATCGGGCGGCCAGCCCTGCACCAACAGCATCGTTGCTGTTGCGTTCCGAGCCCGGCACACGCCGGGAGCGGTTGTGGCTGATTTGGGCATTTGCACAAAAACCAGCGTGTGCCCGCCCGCAGACAGGCAGCAGGCTGACGATGCTTCCGGGAAAAAGCTCCAACTAGAATGCGCCGACCCCTGTGTGGTGCCGGTGCCAGCACTGCGCTCCGGTGGGCCCACCGACTGCTGGAGCGTGCGATGACCCAAGCCACCCGGCCTCTGCCGCCCCCCGACGGCATGGCCCCGACCTACCGCAAGATCCTGTGGCGGCTGATCCCGTTCCTGTTCGTCTGCTACCTGTTCAACTACCTGGACCGGGTCAACGTGGGCTTCGCCAAGCTGCAGATGCTCGGCGATCTGGGCATGAGCGAGACCGTGTACGGGCTGGGTGCGGGCATCTTCTTCATCGGTTACCTGGCCTGCGGGGTGCCGAGCAATCTGATCCTGCAGCGCATCGGTGCGCGCCGCTGGGTGGCGATCATGATGGTCAGCTGGGGCCTGCTGTCGACCTGCCTGATGTTCGTGCGTACGCCGGCCGGCTTCTACACCTTGCGCCTGCTCACCGGCGCGGCCGAGGCCGGCTTCTTCCCCGGCATCGTGCTGTACCTGACGCGCTGGTTCCCGCGCGCCCAGCACGGCCGGGTCATGACCGTCTTCATGTCGGCCATCCCGATCTCCGGCGTGCTGGGCGGGCCGCTGTCGGGCTGGATCCTCGGCCATTTCTCGGCCGGGCAGGGCGGGCTGGCCGGCTGGCAATGGATGTTCCTGCTGCAGGGCCTGCCGACCGTGCTGCTGGGCACCGGGGTATGGTTCCTGCTCAGCGATGGCGTGCAGCAGGCGACCTGGCTGGACCCGCAGCAGAAGCAGGCACTGACCCGCGCGCTGGCCGCCGACGAAGCCGGCAAGCCGGCCGGCGCCTCCAGCTCGCTGGGCGCGGTGCTGCGCAACCCGGCGGTGTGGATGCTGGGCACGGTGTACTTCTGCATCCAGAGCGGGGTGTATGCGATCAACTTCTGGCTGCCCTCGATCATCCAGGGCAGCGGCGTCACCGACCCGACCCGGATCGGCCTGATGAGCGCCATCCCGTATCTGGCCGCGGCGGTGTTCATGCTGCTGATGGGGCGCTCGGCCGACCGCCGCCGCGAGCGCCGCTGGCATCTGGTACTCCCGTTGCTGATGGGGGCGGCCGGGCTGTGCATCGCCGCCAGCGTCACCGACAACCTGGCTCTGGCCCTGTTTGGCATGACCCTGGCCACGATGGGCGCGGTCAGTGGCTTGCCGCTGTTCTGGCCGCTGACCAATGGCTTTCTCACCGCCGCCGCCGCGGCCGGCGGGCTGGCGCTGATCAACTCCACTGGCCAGGTCGCCGGCTTCGTCAGCCCGTACCTGGTGGGCTGGATCAAGGACGCCACCCACAGCACCGAGCTGGCGCTGTACGTGCTGGCCGGGGCCATGCTGCTGGGCGCCGTGCTGGTGCTGCGGGTGCCGGCACGCGCGGTGAACCAGTGATGCGTCCGTCCCAGCGAGTGTGCCCATGAAGATCGTCATCGCCCCCGATTCCTACAAGGAAAGCCTGTCCGCGCTGGAGGTGGCCACCCAGATCGAGGCCGGCTTCCGCGAGGTGTTCCCCGACTGGCAGTACCGCAAGGTGCCGGTCGCCGATGGCGGCGAAGGCACGGTCGATGCGCTGGTGGCGGCCACCGGCGGGCGGGTGATCGACTGCACGGTCAGCGGCCCGCTCGGCACCCCGGTGCAGGCGTTCTTCGGCCTGACCGGCGACGGCCGCACCGCGGTGATCGAAATGGCCGCCGCCAGCGGCCTGGCACTGGTGCCGCCGGCCGAGCGCGCGCCGCTGCGTACCAGCACCGCGGGCGTGGGCGAGTTGATCCTGGCTGCGCTGGATGCCGGCGCGCGGCGCTTCATCATCGGCATCGGCGGCAGCGCCACCAACGACGGCGGCGCCGGCCTGGCGCAGGCGCTGGGCGTGCGGCTGCTGGATGCGCAGGGCGAGTCGATCGGCCCCGGCGGCGGCGCGCTGGCGACGCTGGCGCGGATCGACACCCAGGACCTGGACCTGCGGCTGCAGGACTGCCAGTTCGAAGTGGCCTGCGATGTGGACAACCCGCTGATCGGCCCGACCGGCGCTTCGGCGGTGTTCGGCCCGCAGAAGGGTGCCACCCCCAGCATGGTGCGCCAGCTCGACAGCAACCTGCAGCGCTACGCCGATGTGCTGCAACGCGACCTGGGCGTGCGCCTGCATGACTTGCCCGGTGGCGGTGCGGCCGGTGGCCTGGGCGCGGCGCTGGTGGCTTACCTGGGCGCGCAGTTGCGGCCCGGGGTGGAGATCGTCGCGCAGGCGCTGGGGCTGGATGCACTGGTCGCCCAGGCCGATCTGGTCATCACCGGCGAAGGCCGCCTGGACAGCCAGAGCCTGCACGGCAAGACCCCGGTGGGCGTCGCGCGGCTGGCGCAACGCCACGGCAAGCCAGTGATCGCCATCGCCGGTTGCCTGGGCAATGGTGCTGCGCTGCTGCATGGGCACGGCATCGACGCGATGTTTGCGGTGGTGCATCGCGCCTGCACGGTGGAGCAGGCGCTGGCCGAAGCCGCCAGCAACGTGCGCATCGCCGCACGCAATGTGGCCGCCGCGCTGCAGGTGGGCCAGGCCTTGGCGCAGTTGCCTGCGCGTGCAGCCACGCGCTGACGGCAGCGCGCGGGATGCCGTGCGCAGGCTGTGCCACGCGGTCGCCACCTGATCCACGGGCGCCGCCCGCCTGATGCATGAGCGCTGCACCGTCACGCAGCACCGAACATGCCACCGTGTCCTCCCGCGATCGCGCCAACAGACCCCACGCCCATGCTCACGCTCGACCGCACCCTGGCGCAGTCCATCGTCGACCGCGCGATGACCATCATCGACGGCAACGTCAATGTGATGGACCACACCGGCGTCATCATCGCCAGCGGCGAACCGGCGCGCATCGGTCAGCTGCACGAGGGCGCGCTGCTGGTGCTGTCCAGGCAGGGCCGGGTGGAGATCGATGCGGCGCTGGCGCAGCAGCTGGATGCGGTGCGCCCGGGCGTCAACCTGCCGCTGATCGCCGATGGCCGCATCGTCGGCTGCGTCGGGTTGACCGGCGACCCGCAGCGGATCGGGCAACAGGCCGAACTGGTGCGCATGGCCGCCGAAGCGATGCTGGAACAGGCCGGCCTGCTGCGCCTGCTGGCCCGCGATGCGCGCCTGCGCGAGGAAGTCACGCTTGGCCTGATCCGCGCCGACGGGCCGACCCCGGCACTGGCCGGTTGGGCCGAACGGCTCGGCATCGCGCTCGACCTGCCGCGCGTGGCGGCGGTGATCGAAGTGGAAAGCGACACCCTCGACCTGGACGCGATGCTGGTGGAACTGCAGCGCCTGCACACACTGCTGTCCACGCCCGAACGCGGCAACCTGATCGCCGCCACCGCGCTCAACGAACTGGTGGTGCTCAAGCCCGCACTGGACCGCCGCGGCCACTGGGATGTCGACGAACAACGCCGCCGCGCGCACACCTTGCTCGAGCGCATGCGCGCCAGCAGCCCGCTGCGGATCCGCCTCGCGCTGGGGCAGTACTTCCCGCAGCCCGGCGGGCTGGCGCTGTCGCACCAGATCGCGCGCACCACCATGCGCATCGGCAAGGCGCGCGCGCCGCAGGCCGATGCGTTCTTCTACGACGACCATCGCCTGCCGGTGCTGGTGGACGACCTGCGCCAGGCCTGGCAGGCCGAGGAACTGCGCAAGCCGCTGCAGGCGCTGCTGGCCCAGGACCGCCGCGGCGACCTGGTGCAGACGCTGTCGGTGTGGTTCGGCGCCGGCATGCGCATGGCGCCCACCGCCAAGGCACTGGCCATCCACCGTAATACGCTGGATTACCGCATGCAGCGCATCGCGGAACTCTGCGGCGTGGACCTGCGCAATACCGACGACTGCGTGCGCCTGTATCTGGCCCTGCAGATGCGCGATGACACTGCGGCAAGCGGGACCGAGCCCATCCAGTGACGGAGCGTGTGGGCTGCGCACAACGCACCTTCTGTGCGATGGCGCACGCAACGCTGCGTTAGCAGGTATGTTCGGTCCGCTAGACTGAGCGGATTGCCCGGGGGACCAAGCGAGCATTTCATTGAGCCACTGCGACGCCGTCGTGTCATCCACCTCCCGCGAGGCCGAGCGGCTGTCGCGTCTGGCGCTGTTGCAGGTCGTCGATACCGATGCCGAGCCGTTCTTCGACGCGCTGGCCGCCGCCGCGCAGGCGATCGCCGGCACGCCGATCGCGCTGGTGTCGCTGGTGGACGAACATCGCCAATGGTGGAAGGCCAATATCGGCCTGCCCGACGCCAGTGAAACCCCACGCGAACTCGCGTTCTGCGCCTACACCATCCAGGACGATGCGGTGATGGAAGTACGCGATGCGCCGGCCGATCCGCGCTTTCGCGACAATACGCTGGTCACCGATGCGCCGGGGATCCGTTACTACGCCGGTGCGCCGATCGTGTTGTCCGACGGCTTGCGCATGGGCACGGTGTGCGTGATCGACCAGCGCCCGCGCGCGCTGGAACCGGCGCAACTGGCCGCCTTGCAGCAGCTGGCCCGGGTTGCCGCCGAAGGCCTGGAGCAGCGCCGGCTGATGCTGGAACGCCAGGCCGCCAACGAACAGCTGCAGCAACGCCTGCGCGAGAGCGAGGCATTCCTGGAGCGCACCGGCCGGGTCGCCGGCGTCGGCGGCTGGGAAGTGGACGTGGCCAGCGGCGCCCTGACCTGGTCGGACCAGACCTGCCGCCTGCACGATCTGCCGGCGGGCTACCGGCCGACCCTGGCCGAAGGCATCGGCTTCTACCCGCTCGATGCGCGCGCGGTGATCACCGAAGCGGTCGAGGCCTGCGTGCGCGATGGCACGCCCTGGGATCTGGAACTGCCGCTGGTCAGCGCCACCGGCCGGCAGCTGTGGGTGCACAGCACCGGCTCGATGGAGCATGTGGACGGACGCACGCGCCTGATCGGCGCGATCCAGGACGTCACCGACCGCCACCGCGCGGTGGATGCGCTGGCCGCCAGTGAGCGCAAGTTCCGCAACATGTTCCAGTACAGCCTGGGCCTGATCTGCACCCACGACATGGATGGCCGCCTGATCAGCGTCAATCCGGCTGCCGCGCGCTCGCTGGGCCGCAGCGTGGAGGGCATGGAAGGCCGCTCGTTGCTGGAATTCGTCCGCCCCGAGCTGCATGCCGCCCTGCACGGCTATCTGTCGCGGATGGTGCTCGACGGCCAGGACGCCGGCGTGATCGAGCTGGTCGCCAGCGATGGCAGCCTGCGCCACTGGCAGTACCGCAACGTGCTGGACGTGGAGGCCGACGCCACCATCGTGCTGGCGCACGCCCAGGACATCACCAACCAGTACCAGCAGGAGAAGCAGCTGCTGGAATGGTCGTTCACCGACCCGCTCACCAACTGCTACAACCGCCGCTTCCTGGACGAGCTCGACAAGCGCGACCCCAGCGTGCGCTGGGGCTGCATCGTGGTGGATCTGGACAAGTTCAAGCTGGTCAACGACACCCATGGCCACCAGCGCGGCGACGAGGTGCTGGTGCAGATGGCCTGGTTCCTCAACCAGCCGCTGCGCACCCAGGACCGCCTGATCCGCCTGGGTGGCGACGAGTTCCTGGTGCTGCTGCATCAACCCACCCAGCCGCAGCTGGCGGCCCTGGTGCGCGACTACATGGCCGCCATCGACGAGGCGCCAATCCGGTTCACCCTGGGCACCGCCCTGCGCAACGACGGCGAGGCGCTGGCGGCGGTGGTCGACCGCGCCGACCACTCGCTGTATGCGCTGCGCCGGGCGCGCCGCGGCACCGGCCTCAGCGACCAGCGCGAATAACGCGCGCTGTGCTGCTGCAAGCGGCCACTGCCGAAGCTGATCGGCGGCTGACCCCGTCTTCCGTCCGGCGCCCGCAGACGTGTCCGGTGAATACGCGATCGCCTATCATGTAACCGTTTTCAACTACATGGTTTGGAATGGACACCTTCGATCGCACCCAGCTCAGCCCCAAGTGGCAGTTCCGTTTCGATTTCTTCGACCGGCACGGTGGCCCCAAGGACCCCAGTTACAAGAACGCACTGAAGACCTTGAGCTTTGGTGAGAAGGTCAAGGTCGGCATGAACTTCTATGCCTTCTTCTTCGGCGTCATCTACTTCTTCATCATCGGCCTGTGGCGCAAGGCGTTGAGCCTGATCGGCATCAGCGTCGTGGTGAGCATCGTGGCTTCATTCCTGCCGGCCGCGTTTCAGAATGTGCTGTGGCTGCCGCTGTCGTTGTTGACCGGCATGATCGCCAACTACGCCTATTACCTGGACAAGGTGAAGGGCAGCACCAGCTGGAACCCGTTCGAAGGCATGCGCTGGATCTGAGCAACTGCGTCACCGGCGCGTCGGCCCCTCCCGCCGCCACGCCAGCGTCGCCAAGCCCGGTCACTGACCGGGCTTTTTTTATGGGCCAACCAAGCCCCGCGGACCAAGCCCCTCTCCCCCCGGGGCGATAAGGCACAGCTTGCGCGCCACTGGCGCGCGTGCCTGGGAGTGCCCGCGCTGCCAGCGCGGGCCGGGGCGCGGAGCGGGGGTTGGGGTGATGGTCCGGCCTCCGACGCGCGACACGCCCAGGCGCACGCCTCTCAACCAACCGCGCGCAACGCAGCCAAATCGCCCCAAGCCAGCTCATCCGTCAGCGCAACTGGCACGCTTCAAAACTGCAGCACCCGGCCACGTGCAACAGCCTGATTCAAAACGCCTAAAACGCCGAAAAACTGCCAGACCCCGCACACTTTGCTGCGCCGCGGTGTGCAGCCGCGGGTCGGGAATGCTTAATCTTTGCCAATCGATGACATAAAGCGGTACCGGATTTAGATCGATCCAATTACGCCAATCCCCCGCAAGTGTTTGAAAAAAAGACGAAGTCTTTCCGTCGTACCACCGCCCTCGACGAGACGCTTGAATGACCGACTACCGCCGTTGTCGCCCGCAGCTGCTGTCCCGTGCCGTGCTGCTCGCATTGCTGTCGCCCCTGTCCGCCCTGGCCCAGCAGGCCAGCGCCCCGCAACAACTCGATGCCGTCACCGTGACCGGTTCGCGCATCAAGCGCATCCAGGCCGAAGGGCCGGCGCCGGTGCAGATCACCGGCTCCGAGGAGATCCGCAGCCGCCTGTTCAGCCCGGTCGGACGCGAGATCGCGGCAGAATACGTGTTCGATTTCTGAGCCGCTGCCCACCTGTCGCAAGCCGCCGTCAGGCGGATATCGACCGGTCGCCGCGTCCGGGCCGTCGGCACGCGTCATCCACCTGCGGCCTCGGCCGCTCTCTCCCCCGAGGTGTCCTGCATGCCCTTCGCCGTTGCATCCGATCGTTCTTCGTCGCATTTCCCATCCACGCCGCGGTGGCGCCGCGCCGCCGCCGGCCTGTGCCTGCTCGGCATGGCGGTGTGCGCGCCGCTGGCCGCGCAGGACCCGGCGCAG
Source organism: Xanthomonas sp. WHRI 7065 (assembly GCF_040203115.2). NCBI lineage: Bacteria > Pseudomonadati > Pseudomonadota > Gammaproteobacteria > Lysobacterales > Lysobacteraceae > Xanthomonas > Xanthomonas sp. WHRI 7065. The sequence continues at coordinate 4,994,290 of NZ_CP168194.1, read as the reverse complement.
GTCAACACCTTCATCGGCAGCAAGGACGACGGCAACACCTTCCCCGGTGCCTCGGCGCCGTTCGGCCTGGTCCAGGTCAGCCCGATCGGCGCGCACTACGCCGGCTGGCGCTACGACGACCCCAGCATCCGCGGCTTCGGCCATTCGTTCCTGTCCGGGGCCGGCTGCTGGGAGCAGGGCGGGCAGGTCTCGGTGCTGCCGGTCACCGGCCGCATCGGCCCGGGCGGCGACTTCGACACCGGCGACGCCAAGGCCTTCGACCAGAAGCGCTATGCCGCCCGTTACACCCATGACGGCGAAGTCGGCCAGGCCGGCTACTACAAGGTGCGGCTGACCGACTACGGCGGCATCGACGCCGAAGCCACTGCGCTCACCCGCGCCGCCGCCGAGCGCTACACCTTTGCCCCCGGCGCCGATACCGGGCATGTGCTGGTCAACCTGGGCCAGGCCAACGACCGTCACGTGGTGATCGGCAGCCAGCTGCAGGTGGTCGGCGACCGCGTGGTCGAAGGCAAACTGACCACGCAAAGTTTCTGCGGCGGCCACGAATACACCACCTGGTTCCGGCTGGAATTCGACCGCCCGTTCACCGCGCACGGGGTCTGGGGCGAAGACGGCGGCGTGCCCGATGCGCGCCACGGCATGGGCGGCGAACTCAAGCCCAATGGTGCCTGGCTCAGTTTCCCGCTGGGCAACAACAAGAACGCGCGCGCAGTGACTGTGGTCAGCGCCATCTCGCACGTGGATGCCGAAGGTGCACGCAACAACCTGCGCGCCGACGGCATGCTCGGCGGCAAGCTGCTGGGCCTGGAGCAGATGCGCCAGCGCGCGCAACAGGCCTGGCGCAAGCAACTGGCCAGCCTGCAACTGGATGGCGCCAGCAACGACGATCGCAGCGTGGCCTACACCGCGCTGTATCACGCCCTGCTGCAGCCGCTGACCGGCAGCGATGCCGATGGCCGCTATCGTGGCTTCGACGATGCGATCCACCGCGCCGATGGCTGGACCTACTACGAGTATTTCTCGCTGTGGGACACCTATCGTTCGCAGAACCAGCTGCTCGCCTTGCTGCAGCCGGCGCGCGCGCGCGACATCGGCCGCTCGCTGCTGGCGATCCATCAGCAAGGCGGCTGGCTGCCGCGCTGGGGCTATGCCAACTTCGATACCAACATCATGACCGGCGACCCGGTGACCCCGTTCCTGGTCGACCTGTGGCGCTTCGGCGCGCTGCAGGACAACCAGGCGCAGGCGTACGCAGCGCTGCGCCAGAACGCCTTCGAACAACCGCCAATCAACTCGCGCCACGCCGGCCGCTCCGGCAACGCCAGCTACCTGGCCAACGGCTTCGTGCAGTACGACCGCGCGTTCCCGTCCAAGGGCATGGACGTGGACCCGCACCACGGCGGCTCGGCCACGTTGGAATACGCGCTGGCCGACTGTGCGCTGGCACAGATGGCGCAGGCGCTCGGCCACCCCGACGACAGCGCGCTGCTGCGCAAACGCGGCGGCAACTGGCATAACGTCTGGGACGCCGGCGTGCGCGATGCCGACACCGGCTTCAGCGGCTTTCCACGGCCCCGGCTGGAAGACGGCAGCTGGTACGCACCCTCAGACGATCGCTACAGCCCGCGTTCGCAGCACGGCTTCCACGAAGGCACCGCCTGGCAATACCAGTGGCTGGTGCAGCAGGACATCCCCGGCATGCTGCAGGCCATGCATGGCAGCGAGCAGGCCGGCCAACGCCTGGATGCCTTCTTCGCCTACGACGACCTGCTGAAGGACCCGCTCAATGCCGCGCGTACGCACTGGGTGGTCGGCCCGTACAGCTACTACAACCAGTACCGCTACAACCCCAACAACGAACCGGACCTGCACGCACCGTGGATGTACACGTTGATCGGCCAGCCGTGGAAGACCGCCACCGTGGTGCGCGCCGCCCAGCAGCTGTTCACCAATGCGCCCAACGGCGTCACCGGCAACGACGACCTCGGCACGATGTCGGCCTGGTACCTGTTCAGCGCGCTGGGCCTGTATCCGGCGGTGCCGGGCAGCGGGCAGTTCCTGCTGCATGCCCCACGCTTCAAGCGGGCCACGCTGGACCTGGGCAACGGCAAGCGCCTGCGCATCGACGCCCCCGGCGCCGACGGCCGCGCGCTGCAATACGTGGACAGCGTACGTTTCAACGGCACACCGCAGCGTCAGGTGTTCCTGGACTGGGCCCAGCTGCAGCAGGGCGGCACGCTGTCGTTCGCGCTGACCAAACAGCCCCCGACCCAGGGCTGGGGCACGCAGGCGGATGCACTCCCAACCTCGTTCTGCGCCACGCCTGCAGCCGCGCCTTGAGCCAACGCTCCTCCCCGGGTTGTGGGGAGTGCGAGGGAAAGCCCTGACGTTGCCGGCGCACGTGCTCAAGCCCCTCTCCTGCGGGGCGATAAGGCACAGCTTGCGCGCCACTGGCGCGCGTGCCTGGGAGCGCCCGCGCTGCTAGCGCGGGCCGGGGCGCGGGTACGGAGCGAAGCACCTGACCAAGTTGGATAACACCAGGCGTCGCCCGTCCCCTCATCCAGCCCCTCGGGCCACCTTCTCCCGATGGGAGAGGGGAGTGGTCAGCGTGCATCCGCAAGCAGTCGTGCAGCACGGGACTGCAACCGCCATGACTTTCCCATCGACGATTCAAGCTTGAAGGCGCGTGGCGACGCGTTCGTCATCGCTGGCTATTGGTGGATATCCGGGGCGCCCCTCATCCGGCCCTTCGGGCCACCTTCGCCCGATGGGAGCTGGAACTACCCAACCTTCGCCAAGCGGCTATTCCGCCGCCCATAGGCCACATACACCACCACGCCCAATACGTTCCAGACCAGGAACCAGCCCTGCGTGGTACTCGGCAGGCTCCAGAACAGGTACAGGCAGCCCAGGATCGCCACCGGTCCCACCACCCACGCCAGCGGCGTGCGGAAGGAGCGCGCACGCGTCGGCTCGCGCACGCGCAGCACCAGCAGGCACGCCGCTACCGCAGTGAACGCGGCCAGGGTCCCGGCATTGGCCAATGCGGCAATTTCATCCAGGCGTGCCACACCGGCCAACGCGGCCACCAGCACCGCCGTGAACAAGGTGATCGCCACCGGCGTACCGGTGCGTGCATTGACCTTGGACAAGCCGCGCGGCAACAGGCCATCGCGCGACATCACGAAGAAGATGCGGCTCTGCCCGTACAGAAACGCCAGCAGCACCGTCGGCAGCGCGATGATCGCCACCGCACCGATCACCAACGCCGCCTTGCCGTGGCCAAGTTCGCGCATGATCAGCGCCAGCGGCTCCGGGCTCTTGCCGAACACGGTGAAGCTCATCGCGCCCACCGCCGACAACGCCACCAGCACATAGATCAGCGTGCAGCCGATCATCGAACCGACGATGCCGATCGACAGATCGCGGCCCGGGTTCTTGGTCTCCTCGGCCGCGGTGGAGATCGCATCGAAGCCATAGAACGCGAAGAAGATGATCGCCGCCGCCGCCATCACCCCGCGCTCCACGCCATCCGGGCCCGCGGTCTTGGGGAAGCCATACGGCATGAACGGCTGCAGGTTGGCACTGTCGAAGGCCGGCAGGGCGATCGCCACGAACACGCCCAGCGCCACGATCTTCAGCACCACCAACACCGCATTGAGCGTGGCGCTTTCCTTGGTGCCGGCCATCAGCATGCCGGCCACCAGGAAGGTGATCACCACCGCCGGCAGGTTGACGATGCCGCCGGCGTGCGGCCCGGCCACCAGGGCATGCGGCAGGTTGACCCCCAACCACTGCAGGAAGCCGACGAAATAGCCCGACCAGCCCACCGCCACCGTGCTCACCACCAGCGAGTACTCCAGCACCAGGCTCCAGCCCACCACCCAGGCGATGCTCTCGCCGAGCGCGGTGTAGCTGTAGGTGTAGGCGCTGCCGGCGGCCGGCATCATCGTGGCCATCTCCGCATACGCCAGCGCCGCGCAGGCGCACACGATGCCGGCGGCCACAAACGACAGCAGCACCGCCGGGCCAGCCTTGTCCGCGCCCACCCCGATCAACGTATAGATGCCGGTGCCGACGATCGCGCCGATACCCAGCGCGACCAGATGCGGCCAACTCAGGCTGCGGACCAGTTGCCGACCGGCCTCGTGCACGGTGACCTGATCGATGGATTTGCGCCTGAGCCAAGACGACATGCGGACCTCGCGGGAATCAAAGAATTCCCGAGTGTCGCCCAACGCGCCGCAGCAAAGCTATCGGTCCAAGGTCATGCGTCGGCGCAAGCATGGCAGCGCAGACACGCCCACCGCGTTATTTGAGCGCGCGCCGCACCTCGCCGTTCCCTGGCCAAACGCGCCCGCCCCGCACAATCCCCGCTCACTCGACCGACGGGCGATGCGGTGGACGCACATTGCGATACACCAACTGCACCGCCCACGCGCCCACCAGACCCACCGCACCGGCGGCAAAGTGGGTCCAGTCGAGCAGGCGTGGCGCCGCCCCGTTGGCATCATGTCCCCAGAAGTTGAACCACAGCAGCACCAGTGCGGTGACCCCGATCCCGATCCAGAACCACAGCCGCGTGCCGCCGATCGCATAGAACCCGAACGGCAAGGCCGCGCCGATCAAGAAGTGCACCGGGAAGAAATACGCCGTGCCGTATGGCCGCATCAGGTACCACACGATTGCCGCAAAGCTGCCGAGAAACGCGAACAGGCCCAGCGCGAACAGACGGGTTTGGTTGGTGGCAGTGGTCATCAGCTGGCCTGGCAGGAACGAAGCCCCACCCTAGCCATGCGCAGGTCACGTTGAGGTCAATGCGCTGCAATCTGCCTGCAACTTCATCACCGCGGCGCTGTCTGGCCCGCTTCGCGCAGCGGCTGCCGCATCCTTTACGGCGCGTTGCAGCCATGCTGTTGAAAGCCGGCACGCGTCTTCAGGCGAGCGTGATACGCCGCCACCGCAGGCAACGCCGGCCGCTCGATCGGGCTGGCAAGCCAGCGCTGCGTCGATAACCCCAACACGATATCGGCCAGGGTGAAGTCCGCTCCGAGCACGAACGGGCCGCCGCGTTGCAGCTGCGCCTCAAGAATTCCCATGTGCCGATTCCACTCGCGCACGCTCGTGGCAATCGCCTGCACATCGGCATGTGCCGCGCTGCCACGCACCGTGGCCATGAACGCGTACCGCCAGGCGTTATTGAGTTCGGTGGCCTGCCAATCCATCCATTGCTCGACCAGCGCACGTGCAGCGGGAGCCGTCGGCAACAGGTCGGTGCGACCTGCATGTGCGGCCAGATACCGGCAGATCGTGTTCGACTCCCACAGCACCAGATCGCCATCGCGGATCACCGGCACCAGCGCATTGGGATTGAGCGCGCGAAACGCCGGCGTCTCCACCGATGCAAACCCGCTGCCATACGCGTGCAGCGTGTAGTCCAGCGCCAGTTCCTCGCACAGCCACAGCACCTTGCGCACATTGATGGAGGTCGGTTTTCCGTAAAGTTCGAGCACGGTCGGTCGCGGCTTGGGCAGGTCGCTCACCTTAGCGCGCATGCCTGCATCTGCGCAGCAGCCCAGACCGTGGCGCGATGCCAGGCCGCTTCGCACCACCGCCAGGCACCTCGCAAGCTTCGCCCACCTGGGTCCGGCGTAGTGCGCGCGCCCCCAACTGCGCCCTGCAGCCGCCGCCGGCCGGCAAGCCACTGACGCAGCCCCTGCGACCGGCCCGGCTACACTGCGCACATGTCATCCGAATCCCTGATCCTTCTCGGACTGCTCGTCGCAGTCCTGGTGCTGCAGCTGATCGCGCTGCTGCGACGTCCTTCCACCAGCGGCCTGGAGCTGGCGCTGCGCGCCGAGCAACGCGACGGCCGCGGCGAATTGCGCGAGCAACTCGAAGGCCTGGCGCGGCAGCAGGACGGCCGCCTGGAAACCTTCGCGCGCAATCTCACCGAACTGTCCACGCGCACCGACCAGCGCCTGGACCTGTTGCGCGACGCACTCGGCGAAGATGCCCGCAAGGCCCGCGAAGAAAGCGCCCTGGCGCAACAACGCACCGGCGAACTGCTGACGCTGCGGCTGACCGAATTGCGCACCCAGCTCGACGGCTTCGGCCAGCAGCAGGAAACCCGTATCCAGGTGTTCGGCCAGCAACTGACCGAGCTGATCGCACGCACCGATACCCACATGGCCGCCCTGCGCGATGCGCTAGCCGAAGATTCCCGCAAGGGCCGGCAAGAGGCCGGAGAGTCGCAGCAGCGCTTCACCGAGGCCTTGGGCCAACGTCTGACCGAACTCACCCAGCGCAACGAACTGCGCATCGGCGAAATGCGCGCCACGCTGGAACAACAGCTGGCCAACCTGCAGAACGACAACGCCAGCAAGCTCGAGCTGATGCGCGCCACCGTCGACGAAAAACTGCAGACCACGCTCAACACACGCCTGGATGCCTCCTTCAAGCTTGTTTCCGAACGCCTGGAGCAGGTACAGCGCGGTCTGGGCGAAATGCAGCAGCTGGCCACCGGCGTGGGCGATCTCAAGCGCGTGCTGACCAACGTCAAGGACCGCGGCGGCTGGGGCGAGGTGCAGCTGGAGAACATCCTCGAGCAGACGCTGACGATGGAGCAGTACGCGCGCAGCGTGCGGGTCAAGCCCGACAGCGCCGAAGCGGTGGATTTTGCGATCCGCCTGCCGGGGCGTGGCGACGACACCGTGGTGTGGCTGCCGGTCGATGCCAAATTCCCGCGCGAGGACTACGAACGCCTGATCGATGCGCAGGAAAAGGGCGACCTGGACGCGATCAAGAATTCGACCGCGCAGCTGGAACGCGCCATCCGCATCCAGGCCAAGTCGATCAGCGACAAGTACGTCTGCCCGCCGCAGACCACCGACTTCGCAGTGATGTTCCTGCCGACCGAGGGCCTGTACGCCGAAGTGATCCGCCGCGCCGGCCTGGTCGACCTGCTGCAGCGCGAACATCGCGTGGTGCTGGCCGGCCCGACCACGTTCACCGCCCTGCTCAACAGCCTGCAGATGGGCTTCCGTACGCTGGCGATCGAAAAGCGCTCCAGCGAGGTCTGGCAGGTGCTGGGCGCGGTGAAGAGCGAGTTCGGCAAGTTCGCCGGCATTCTCGAAAAGGCCGAGCGGCAGATCAGCACGGTCGGCAAGAGCCTGGGCGAGGCCAGCCGCAAGACCCGCACCATCGAACGCCGCCTGCGCGGCGTGGAAACCCTGGCCAGCGAACAGTCCCAGGCACTGCTGGATGATGCCGGCAGCGACGACACCGGAAGCAGCAGCGAAGACGACAGCAAAGACGAGCAGGAGTGATCCGGCTGCAGACGGTGATGCCACACGCCATGACGTAGGAGCGCACCCGGGCGCGACCAGCCGTTACCGATAACGCCTCATCGTGCCCGGGTGCGCTCCTACCAACGCAGGTCTTTGGCGAGTCCTCTTGCGCCGATAGCGAGCACGCCGCGCAGACATCGCCACCGCGATGCTTGCACTTACCTGGTTCAAGACGAGAGTTTCAACATGGCAACCCGATGGATCCACGCAGTGCTCTGCGCGCTGCTGTTGACCGCATGCAGCAGTACCCCGGCGGCCAGGTCGGGCGCTGCGGCGGACGCCCCGCAGCCTCCGCGCGCCGTTTCCGCCGACGCTGCCGAATGCACGGCAAAGGGCGGGCAGCTGCGTCCGGTCGGCCGCATGCAGACGGTGCGTTGCGTGGTGCCGTATGCCGACGCCGGCAAGACCTGCAGTGACAACTCCGACTGCAGCGGCGATTGCCTGGCCACCAGCATCGTGCCGACCGGCACCGCGACCTCCGGCACCTGCCAGCGCGACAGCGACCGCTTCGGTTGCCGCCAGGAAGTGGTCGGCGGCATGGGCCAGGCCGCGTTGTGCATCGATTGATGGCTGCGAACAGGGCCAAGCGCGCGCACGGGCCGATCAGTCGATCGACCTGTGCGCGTCGCGGCAGATAACTGCAAGCGTCATGAGCCAGCGGCATCGCTCGCTCCACCCTGGCGGTTTATGCTCTCGGCTCCACCTGTCCAGGACGCACCGATGAGCCAGACGCTGTACGACATCCCCGTGGCCCGCATCGACGGTGAGCCCGCTACGCTGGCCGACTATCGCGGCAAGGTATTGCTGGTGGTCAACGTTGCCTCCAAGTGTGGGCTGACCCCGCAGTACGAAGGCCTGCAGGCGCTGTATCGCGACAAGCAGGCACAGGGGCTGGAAGTGCTGGGCTTTCCGGCCAACGACTTCAAGGGACAGGAGCCGGGCAGCGAGGCGGAGATTGCGCAGTTCTGCCAGCTCACCTACGACGTGAGCTTTCCGATGTTCTCCAAGATCGCCGTCACCGGCGCCGAAACCCATCCGCTGTATCAGGCATTGACCAACGCCCGCCCGCAAGCCACCGGCGATGGCCCGATGCGCGAGAAGCTGGCCGGCTACGGCATCGCACCCAACCCGGCACCGGGCGTGTTGTGGAACTTCGAGAAATTCCTGATCGGCCGCGACGGCCAGGTCATCGACCGCTTCGCCCCCGACGTGCCGGCAGACGATGCGCGCCTGCGTGCAGCGGTGGATGCGGCCCTGGCGGCGGCTGCTTGAGGCCCCTCTCTACCAGGGCCAGACACCACGCGTGCGCACTAGTGGCACGCGTGGCTTGAAGCGCACACCGCGAAGCAGGGCTTGCGTGAGGGAGACGCTTAAAGACGGCTGCACCATCTACATTCGACGCTGAAACAGGCAGATGTCTGGAGTGATCCCATGAGCGCAGGAACACGCTGCGTTTGCTGGCTTGGCCAAAACATCATGGCGGTTGCGGATGGCCGGGCTCTACTAGCAGCAGGCGATTGCACTGCTCGATTTTCAGTCACCGGCCGCCCGAGCTGCGAGCAAGCTGCATCCGATGTGGCAGTGCCATCACCGCGAAGGCGACACAACAAGGAGCCTGTCGATGCGTCTTATCTTTGTCGCCCTGATGCAGCTTGGCAGTTTGTCGCTGCACGCTGCGGAACCTTGCCGCGACCTGCAGACAACCTCGGCAAGTAATGCCTGCTGGAACCAGCAAGTCGGTATATCGCAGGAACGTCTGGACGATTATCTGGCTACCGCGCGCGACACCGCCATTTCCACGTCGGATGTTCCCGCCGACGCGTTCGACAATGCACAGACGGCGTGGACGACTTACCGCGATCTTCAATGCGGCAATGTGCGAACGCGCTGGCGCGATGCGACAGTCCGGCCGGCAAAGGTAGCGAGCTGCATCGTCGACCTCAACGATCAGCGGGCGCACGACCTGTGGAAACACTACCTCACCTATGTCGACCGCACGCCGTCGCTCAGGCCCGAACCCGCGTTGCGCTCCGGCAAGTGATATCGCAAGTGCAATCCAATTCTTCGGTTCTGGTTGCCCGAAGTAATCACCCGCAGACGCAACCAGGTCTTCGGTGACCACCTCGCATGATTGTTGCGGAAAACAAAAAGCCCGGGAGCGATCCCGGGCTTTTCGTATTACTGCAAACCGCAAGCTCAACCGATCAACGAATCCACTGCGGTATCGGCATCGCATCCACCGGCACGGTGCTGTCCTTGTCTTCGCGCAGGTAGTCGGGCAGCTCGTTATCCTTCTCGCGATGGCTGCGCAGATCGCGCACGATCTGGTAATTGCGGCGCTGCATCCACGCATCGCGCGTCAGCGCGTATTCGTCCGGTGCCTGGTCGCGCAGCGAATCCAGCGACATCAGCTGCGAGCGCGTATCCACCAGCTGCAGACCCTGCAGGGCGAAGCGTGCACCGCTGTCGTCGACCTGGCGCAACGGCGACAGCGGAATGTCGCCGCCCAGGCCGAAGGTATCGCGCACGGTGCGCGGGCCAAACAACGGCAGCTCGAAGTAGCGCGAATTGCGCCAGCCCCATACACCCAGGGTCTGACCGAAGTCTTCGCTGCGGCGCGGGATGCCGGCCGCGGAGGCCGGGTCGAACAGACCGGCCACGCCCAGCGTGGAATTCATCACGAAGCGGCCCAGCGACTGCACCGCATACACCGGGTGGCCCTGCAGCAGCTGATTGACCATGGTCAGCGGCGTGCCGAGATTGTCGAAGAAGTTGGTCACGCCCAGGCGGGCCGGACGCGGCACCACCTTGGTGTAGCCGGTGGCCAACGGACGCGCCACGCCGCGGTCCACCGCCAGGTTGAAGCGGTGCATGCCGCGGTTGTAGCGCTCCCACGGATCGTAGGACGGCGCGTCACCGGGCTGTGCCGGTGCACCGTTGGCGCCGGCCTGCGGAGTGGTGGGGCCGTAGAGCGCCGCGAAGTCGTCCTCGGCCGAGGTGGGGGCACCGGCCGTGCCGGCATCGGCGCCGGTCTGGTCGGCAGGCGCCGCCGCGGTGGCCGGCAGGGCGTCAGGGGCGGCAAAGCCGGCGGCGGCCGGCTGCGCGGTCACACCGGCATCGTCGCGTGCCGGCGCCGGCGTCGCATCCGGGGTGGGCGCGGCAGCGGCCGCAGGCGGTGCGGGCTTCGGAGCATGGCTGGCACAGGCGCCAAGCAGCAGGCAGGCCAACAGGGAAAGGGGGCGAAGCTGGGTCATGGGGTGGCGCTCAGGCCTGGAAATCGAAAGTAGGGGACAAACGGTAGGCGGCACGCAATTCGTCCAGACCGGACGCTTCACCCACCACCGTGACAGGACCGGCACTGCTGCTGCGCGCACGCGCAGCCAGTTCGGCCAGCATCGCCACGCCGGCACTGTCCAGGCGTTGTACACCCGACAGGTCCAGCGTGCGAATGCCGTCCAGCTGCGCGATCGCCTGCGGCCAGGCCGCAGTGACCGCGTCGCGGTCGAGCACGCCGGTGAGTACCAGCGTGTCGCCATTGCGTTGCACGGAGCTGTTACTTGCCATTGGCCGGTGCCGGACCGACCTGCAGATTGCCGCTACGCAGCTCTGCGGCAACCTTGGCAATACCCTTTTCGCGCAGCGGGCCGTCGAACTGGGTCTTGAAAGTCTGCACGTAGGAGATGCCTTCGATCATCACGTCGAAGATCTTCCACTGGCCACCGACGTTACGCATCATGTAGTCGACCGGGGTCGGGTCGTTGCCGGCGCGCATCAGGTCGGTGGACACCTTGACGCCGCGGTTGCCCGGCAGCGCGCTTTCGGACTTGGCACGGAAGGTCGGCTTGCCTTCGAAGTTCAGCAGCGCGGTGCCGTAGCGCTGCATCAGGTTGTCGGCCAGCGCATCGGCGAACAGCTTGACGTCCGCATCGGAGGCGCCACGGCCGTTGACGCCCAGCACCAGGCGGGCCGAGTAGTCGCGGTCGAAGGCCTTGTTCAATTCGCCATTGATGTACTGGCGCAGGGCGGCCGGGTTGCTGCGGAACTCGGCGCGGCGCTGATCCAGCGTGCTCAGGATGCGGGTGCTGCTGTCGATGACGGTCTTGGTCGCCGCGCCCTGCGCAGGCGCGCTGGCGGCAGCCGGCTGCGCCAGCACGGTGGCCGGTGCGCACACCAGCAGGGTCGAGGCCAGGATGGCGGAAAGCAGGGTGGTCTTCATTGATGTGGTTCCGTAGAGGGAGAAGCGGTCTGGGCAGGCGCCGGGGCCTGGCCATCGGTGGCGGCCGGGGCATTGCTGCCACCACCGCCACCACTGAACATGTATTTGCCAACCAGCTGCAGCAGATCCACCGCCGGCTGGGTGAAGCCAATTTCTTCGCCCGGCTTGAGCGTCTCCGGGTCGCCGCCCGGCTGCAGCCCGATATAGCTCTCGCCCAGCAAACCGCTGGTGAAGATGCCGGCGGAGGTATCGGCGGGCAGATCCTTGTATTTGTTGTCCAGCGACAGGGTGACCACCGAGTCGAACTTGGTCGGGTCCAGGCTGATGTCGGACACCTTGCCGATGGTCACGCCGCCGATCTTCACCGGCGCCTGTGCCCGCAGCTGGCCAATCTGGCTGAAGCGCGCGGTCAGCGTGTACTGGCTGGAGCCGAAGCCCCAGCGCTGGTTGGTCGAGGCCACCGCCAGCACCAGCAGCGAGGCCAGGGTCAGCAGCAGAAAGGCGCCGACGGCGAATTCGAGTCGTGGTCCACGCATGGCCATAGTTATTCCACTCACCTAAACAACATTGCAGAAAGGACGAAGTTGAACATCAGCACCAGCAGCGAGGCGTTCACCACCGCACGGGTGGTGGCGATCGAGGTGCCTTCGATTGTCGGCTCGGCGTGGAAGCCCACGTAGGCGGCGACCAACGCGGCCGTGCCGCCGAAGATCGCCGACTTGAGCATCGCCACGCCGAAGTCGTCCCAGAAGTCCACGCTGTTGCTCAACCCCGACCAGAATGTGCCGTTGTCGATGCCCAGCACGTGTACGGCCTCGAAGTAACCGCCGGTAATGGCCAGCGAGCAGAACACGCCGGTCAGCAACGGCACCGTCAGCACCGCCGCCCAGAAGCGCGGCGCCACCGCCTTGGCGACCGGATCGATGGCCATCAGCTCCAGCGCCTTGATCTGGTCGGTGGCGCGCATCAGGCCAAGCTCGGCCGCGATCGAACTGCCGGCCCGGCCGATGAACAACAGCGCGGTCAGCACCGGTGCCAGTTCGCGGTACAGCGACAGCCCCAGCAAGGTGGACAGCGCATCCGACGCACCATAGGTGGTCAGCGTGCGGTAGCCCTGCAGGGTCAGCACCAGGCCGACGAAGGCGCCGCCGACGGCGATGATCGGCAGCGAGCGCGCACCGACCTTGTAGATCTCGCGCACCAGTTCGGCGATGAAGTCGCGCGTGGGCACCGAGCCGCGCAGCACGGTCAGCGAGAACAGCCCGGCGCGGCCGAAGGCGCGGATCGAGTCGACCATGGCCATCAGGCAGCACTCCGGTCGCGCCGCGGCGCCGCATCGAAGGCGATCGGGCCATCCGGCTGGCCATGCAGGAACTGCTGCACCAGCGGGTCGGTGCTGTCCTGCAATTGCGCGGGCGTGCCGGCGAACACGATGCCGCCATTGGCGATGACCACCGCCTGGTCGCTGATCGGCAGGGTTTCGTGCACGTGGTGACTGACGATGATGCTGGTCAGGCCAAGGCTGTCGTTGAGGCGCTGGATCAGGCTCATGATCACGCCCGACGCGATCGGGTCCAGCCCGGTCAGCGGTTCGTCGTAGATCATCAGCGGCGGGTCCAGTGCCAGCGCCCGCGCCAGCGCCACACGCCGCGCCATGCCGCCGGACAGTTCGCGCGGCCAGGCATCGGCGGCGGCCAGCAGGCCCACCGCATGCAGCTTCATCTGCACCAGGCGCTGCAGCACCGGCGCCGGCAGGCGGGTATGCGTGCGCAGCGGCAGCGCGACGTTGTCGGCCACGCTCAGGTCGGTCAGCAGGCCATTGCCCTGCAGCAGCACGCCGACATTGCGACGCATCTCCAGCAGTGCACGGTTGCCATGCGGGATCTCGCTGCCGAACAGGGTGACCGTGCCGGCAACCGGACGCAGTTCGCCGGTCAGTGCGGCCAGCAAGGTGGACTTGCCGCTACCGGAAGGACCGAGCACGGCCGTGATGCTGCCGCGTGGCACGTCGAGCGAGACGTCGCGCAGGATCGTGCGACCGCCGCGATCGATGCGGACACCGGACAACTGCACGACAGGGGATGCGGACGCCGTCATCGAAGCCTTTAACAGAATTCCAACGCGATAGAGTAACCGTCACACGGCTGAACATAACCGAACCGACGCGTGCAGTATTGTCGCATGACGCCTGTACTGCAGCAGACGCGTCACCGCCGGTACGTATGCAACAGGCCGTCTCATGCATGACGCAACGCAATCTTCGAATGCGCAGGTGTTGTGGCAGGTATGCCCTATGTGGATGATCGGATTTTCTGCCGACCACGAGCACAAAATGGACTTACTGACCCTGGAGCACTTTGCAGGCAGCGTCAACGACACGTTCTCTGCCGCATTGAACGAAGGCGAGGTTCCATTCGTGCTGGTCGAGGCGCGCGCGCTGCCCACCACGCATGCGGTGCATCGCGCGCCATTCTCGCTGCTGTTTCGCAACAGCTCGGCATTCCTGTTTCCGCAGCAGACCTATCGGTTACGTCACACGCGGCTTGGCGAGATCGGCATCTTCCTGGTGCCGGTGGCACGCGAGCGCGACGGGTTCCTGTATCAGGCGATCTTCAACTGAGCTGCGTGACCGCGTCTGCTTCGGCGCCGCGCCAATGCATTGCCAGATGCGTATCGCCGGAATCGCCGGCGACAAACCCCAGACGCGCATAGAGACGTTGGGCAGCTGGATTGGCATGCAGAACGTGCAGCGATAAGCCGCATCCCGCTGCACATGCGCGGGTTTGCGCCTGCACAATCAACGCAGTGCCGATGCCTTTACCACGCCATGCCGGCATCAGGCTGATATCGATCACTGCGTGTTGCGACGGTGCGCGCTGCAGATACAGCCGGCCGATGCGTTCGTGCTGCCACTGCACGACCATGAAGTCCGCATCGGGAAAATGGCGCAGATAATGCGCGCGCTGCAGGGCGAACTGCTGATCCAGAAACGCGCGCTTGGTTGCGTCCGGCCAGGGCACCTGCGCCAGCTCTTCGCTGCGCGTGCTCGCGTAGAGATCCTGCAGCCAGGGTAGATCGGCATCCTGCTCGGCCCGCAATGCGATGGCATGCGCATCCGGTACAGCGGCCTGGCCTGCGCCCAATGATGCTGTCATCACCTTGCTGGAAAGCAGGCGTGCCATGACGTCAACCGAAGTCTGGGTAGTCGCCGTACAACGCAATGCAGAAGTTCACTGCCAGATAGGGCTGCTGGTTCTCGTGCGCTACGCCATTGCCGGTTGGCAGCAGCGCGGTCGGCGAGAACTGCGTATCAGGCTGCGTCACCGTCACGAATGGACGTGCGGTGCTGCTGCTCATCGTCGACAGTGCCGCACCATTGGCGGGTGTGCCGGTCTTTTTGGTCGAGTCCGCTTGTGAAAATGCGTTGATGCCGTGTTGGTGCGGCGGAATCTGATTGCTCAGCAGGCTCACCCCGGCTGTGCCGAACGTGTCACCACGCTGCCGGTTGCTCAGTCCGCCGCCCTGGCCTTGCTGGCAGCCGGCGCGCGCGCAGAAGTTGGGCAACTGGAACGTACTGGAGCCGTTGCCGCCGTAGGCGACACCCAGCAGCGAGTACAGCGCAGTGTTCTGAACGATCGGCAATGTGGCGCCATTGCACAGCGCCCAGCCGACGGGATTGAAATCGAAGCCAAACAGCTGGATTTCGCCGGTATAAGGTTCGGTCATGAACTCATTCCTCCGATGGAACGGGTGGGCGTCGCGATGAGTGCGGTGCGCCGAATCGATCAGCTCTGCTGTGGAAAAATGCCGGCGGTGGAGATGCAGTACTGCACCGTCAAGGTCGGCATAGTGTTGTCGTGCGCCTGGCCGCCGCCGGTGATCGTCGTCGATTGCGTCGCCATCGGCGCTGCCGTGGCACCGGTCGTATCGGTCGCGTAGAACACGTCGCCGGTCACTGTGCCGGGCAGCAATCCCGCAGGCGCGGTCGCGGTGGCGGCAGTGGGTGTGGCGACCAGCGTGTGCGTGTGCGCCGGCATCTGCAGGCTGTCGAGCGTCACCGTTTCGGTGCCAGAGGTGTGGGCAATGACGTAGTTGCTCAGACCAGGGCCCTGGCCCTGGTGCAGCGGCACGCGTCCGCGCAGGTCCGGTACCGCAAAGGTGTTCTGCCCGTCACCGCCATAGAGCGTGCCTATCAGCACGAACAGGGTCTCGTACTCGGAGATCGACAGCAGGCTGCCGTCGCAGGCCTGCCAGCCCTGCGGGGTGCGGCCGAAGCCGAACATGCGGATCTCGCCGATGAATGGAGTGGCCATGGTGTCCTTCCTGGTCTGTGATGCCGCGCCGTCATCGGCACGCAGCGTGTAGAAGTGCCGGCGAACTAGCTACGCGAGGGAAAGATGCCGGACAGCGCAATGCAGAAATTGATCGTGGTGTAAGGCTGCATGTTTGGATGCGGTTGGCTGCCGCCGGCAGGGCCTACCGACTTCGGGTCCAAGGACACCAGCGTCCCCGGTGCCGCATAGAGCGCAGTGGCCGGACCCGTGGTGCTGGCATTGTTGCCGAAGTTGCGGCCAGAAGGACTGCGGTTATTGCCCGCGGTGCTGGTGGATTCCATCAGGTGGGCATGTGCGGGCAAATTGCTTGGCAGCAGCGTCACGTTCTCGCTGCCAGCCATCTGGCCCAGTGGCGGTACCGGCGGTTGCCAGCTCGGATCCGTTGACGCTGCGAAGCCGATGGGCGTGCGCCCGCGCATGTCCGGCAAACCAAAGGTAGTGCGGCCGTCGCCACCGAAACGCGTACCAAGCAAGCTGAAGAGTGCCTGGTTTTGATTGACTGGCAGCAGTTGGCCATTGCACTGCGCAAAATACTTGGGCGCAAACACAAAGCCGGTCATCATGATCTGACCCAAGAAGAACTCACTCATGCGGACTTCCTTCCCGTAAGTGCAACGCCGACTGCGTGTCGGAATAATTTGCACAGATACATGTCATGTTTGAATAGAGCAAGTCTCAACTATTCAGAATTGGAATGAAGTATTAAGTTTTTGTTCTTTATTCGTTAGTCAGTTCCTGTTCAAATACCCTCGCAATGTCGAAGGGAGCAATCCCACTAGGGCGACGTTGTCTTCAGGCACGAGGATCGTTGCCGGCGCCGGGGATGGCGCGCTCCAGGGGTGTGGACAGTGAACAAGCAACGTAGGTTTCCAGCGGACGCCACCGGCGGCCGCGCACGTTTGGCCGTGATGTTTGTCCTGTTCGCGATGATGCTCTTGGCGCCAGGCTGGGCGATGGCGCAAGCCTCGACCTACTGCCCGACGCTGAACGCCACCGTGGTGCAGGGCGGTTCGGTACAGATCGACGTGACGACCTGCGATGGCACGGGAGCAGACGATATCGGCATCGGCTGGAACGGCGTGCAACCCCCGCACGGCACGCTCGTGGTGCCCAATCCGAGTGGTGCGCAGGGCACGCAGATCGTCACCTACACCCACAACGGTGACAGCGCCACCAGCGATACGTTCCCGCTGGAAGATGGCCGGGGCGACACCATCACCGTCAACATCACCATCACTCCTAACCAGCCGACGCTGTCGATCAACAACGTGTCGGTGAACGAGGGCAATGCCGGCACCACAAATGCCACCTTCACCGTCTCGCTCAGCCAGCCGGCGGGCACCGGCGGCGTCAGCTTCGATATCGCCACCGCCGACGGCACCGCCACTGCCGGCGTGGACTACGTTGCCTCCAGCCTGACCGGGCAGACCATTCCCGCCGGCAGCAGCAGCGCCACCTTCACCGTGCTGGTCAACGGCGACACGCTCAGCGAGCCGAACGAGACCTTCTTCGTCAACGTCAGCAACGTCACCGGGGCGAGCGTGGGCGATGGCCAGGGCCAGGGCACCATCGTCAACGACGATGCGCTGCCCGCACTGTCGATCGACGACGTCAGCGTCAATGAAGGCAACAGCGGCACCACCACGGCCACCTTCACGGTGAGCCTGAGTGCGGCCAGCGGCCAGACCGTGTCGGTCAATTACATCACCGCCGATGGCACCGCCACCGCCGGCAGCGACTACGCCGCCCGCTCCGGCACGCTGACCTTCGCGCCGGGAGTTACCGCGCAGGGCGTGGCGATCACCGTCAATGGCGACACCGCGGTCGAACCCAACGAGACCTTCAGCGTCGGCCTGTCCGGCGCCAGCAACGCGAGCATCGCCCGCGCCACTGGTACCGGCACCATCGTCAACGACGATGTGGTGGTGGTGGTCGGGCCGGCATCGCTGCCGGCGGCGACCGCGGGCAGCGCCTATAGCCAGACCCTGAGCGCCAGCGGCGGCACCGCGCCGTACACCTTTGCCATCACGGCCGGTGCGTTGCCGGCCGGGTTGAGCCTGAGCGCTGGCGGCGTGCTGTCCGGCACGCCCACCGCCAGCGGCGGCTTCAACTTCACCGCGACCGCCACCGACAGCGGCGGCAGCCCCACCAGCGGCGCCCGTGCTTACACGCTGACCGTGGCCGTGGCCACGACCACCTTCCCGGCGACCAGCCTGCCGGCCGGCACCGCCGGCCAGGCCTATTCGAGTGCGCTTAATCCGGCGACCGGCGGCGTTGCGCCGTACACCTACGCCGTCACCGCCGGTGCCTTGCCGGCGGGCATCACGCTCGACGGCAGCAGCGGCGCCCTGACCGGCACCCCCGGCAGCGTGGGCAGCTTCAGCTTCAGCGTGACCGCCACCGACAGCACCACAGGCACGCCGTCGCAGGCCACACGTAGCTACACCTTGACCATCGCTGCGCCACCGATCGTGGTCGCGCCGTCCGCGCTGCCGTCCGCCACCCGCGGCACCGCCTACAGCCAGACGTTGAGCGCCAGCGGCGGCACCGCGCCGTATACCTACTCGCTCGCCAGTGGCACGTTGCCGGCAGGCATCACGCTGGCCAGCAACGGCACGTTGTCGGGTACCGCCACGGTGGAAGGCAGCTTCAACGTCACCGTGACCGCGACCGATGCGGGCAGCTTCACCGGCAACCAGGCCTACACCCTGACCGTGGCTGGCCCGAATCTGGTCTTGCCGGCGAGCACCTTGCCGGCAGGCACGGCCGGGCAGGCGTACTCCGCGGCGATCACGCCGGCCACCGGCGGCACGGCGCCTTACAGCTATGCATTGACCGGCGGTGTCCTGCCGGCGGGCGTGGTCGTGGATGCGGCCACCGGCGCGCTCAGCGGCACGCCGACCGTGGCGGGTACGTTCAACTTCACCCTGACCGTATCCGACAGCACGCCCAGCCCGGCGGCGCAGGCCAGCCGCAGCTACACGCTGTCCATCACGGCACCTGTGGTCGTGATCGCGCCCACAACGCTGTCGGCCGCCACCCGCGGCACCGCCTACAGCCAGACGTTGAGCGCCAGCGGCGGCACCGCGCCGTACACCTATGCAGTCAGCGCGGGCAGCCTGCCGGCCGGCATCACGCTGGCCAGCAACGGCACGTTGTCGGGCACCGCCACGGTGGAAGGCAGCTTCAACGTCACCGTGACCGCGACCGATGCGAACACCTTCACCGCCACGCAGGCCTATGCACTGACCGTGGCCGGCCCGAACCTGGCGTTGCCGGCCAGCACCTTGCCTGCAGGCACGGCCGGGCAGGCGTATGCGGCGACGATCGCCTCGGCCACCGGCGGCACTGCGCCTTACCGCTATGCATTGACTGCGGGCGCATTGCCCAATGGCGTGGTTGTCGATGCAGCGACCGGCGCGCTCAGTGGCACGCCGACCTTGTCCGGCACCTTCAACTTCACCCTGACCGCCACCGACAGCACGCCCAGCCCGGCTGTGCAGGCCAGCCAGAACTACTCGGTCACCATCGCGGCGGCAACGCTGGTGCTGGCGCAACCGACCCTGCCACCGGCGGTGCGCGGCAGCGCCTACAACCAGGTGCTCACGGTCAGCGGCGGCGTTGCGCCCTATCGCTACAGCATCGCCAGCGGCACGTTGCCGGCCGGCCTGACGCTGGCCAGCGACGGCACGCTGTCGGGCACGCCGACGACGCAGGGCACTTCGTCCTTCACCATCGCGGTGGCCGATGCCGGCAATGCCAGCGCCACCCAGGCCTATAGCTTCACGGTGAGCGATGCGGCGCCGGTGGCGGTGGCGGATGTGGCGGCCACCATGTCCGATGCTGCGGTGTCGGTGGCGGTGACCGCCAACGACACCGGCAACATCACCACGATCGCCATTGCCACTGCGCCGACCAACGGCACCGCCGTGGTCAACGGGCTGGAGCTGGTCTACACGCCGGCTGCCGGTTTCGTCGGCACCGATGTGGTGAGCTACACGGTCACCGGCAGCGGCGGCACCTCGGCGGCGGCCACCGTGACCATCGCGGTCAACGCGCGGCCGGTTGCGGTGTCGGTGACTGCGGCGGCAGTGCCGGGCGAGGCGCAGCAGGTCGACCTGACCCGCAATGCCACCGGCGGGCCGTTCGTGGCGGCGGCCGTGGTCGCGGTGCTGCCTGCGTCGGCCGGTACCGCCACCATCACCCAGGTTGGTGGTCTCGCCACCGCGGCGGCGGCACGTGCTTCGGGCCCGTCGCCGGCGGCTGCTGCAATGGCCGAGACGCCGACCTTCATGCTGACCTTCACCCCGAACCCGGCCTTCGTCGGCCAGGCCACGGTGCAGTTCACCTTGTCCAACGCGTTCGCCACCTCGGTGCCGGCCAACGTGGTGTTCACCATCGCGCCGCGCCGCGACCCCAGCGTGGATGCGGAAGTGCGTGGCCTGATCGATGCGCAGTCCGAGTCCACGCGGCGTTTTGCGCGGGCGCAGATCGACAACTTCCAGCGCCGTCTGGAAGCCACCCATCGCGGCGGCAGCACCTTCAGCAACGCGGTGAGCTTCCAGCCGACCTCGCATTGCCGCCAGGCCGACCGCGGCATCAGTGCGCAGCCGTGCAGCCCGGACACGCAGGAGGCCGACAACGACTTCCGCGATGCGCCGGCAGTGGCCAGCAGCGGCACCAGCACCGCGCAGGGCCAGGGCGATCTGGGGCTGTGGGTGGGTGGTGCGATCCGCTCGGGCAGCCTGGACAAGCAGTCCAACAGCAACGGCGTGGACTTCCAGACCGACGGCCTGAGCGTGGGCGCCGATTACCGGGTGGCGCAGTCGTTGGCGATCGGTGCGGGCCTGGGTTGGGGCCGCGACGACAGCGATGTGGGCAGGAACGGCAGCCACTCCAAGGCCACCGCCTACACCATGGCGTTGTATGCCAGCTTCCATCCGGGCAATGCGTTCTTCTTCGACACCCTGGTCGGCTACCAGCTGCTGTCCTACGACCTGCGCCGCTATGTCACCGACGACGCCTCGATGGCCGAAGGCAACCGCGACGGCAAGCAGTGGATCGCCTCGCTGTCCACCGGTGCGGACCTGCAACGCGGCGAGCTGCAGATCACCCCGTATGCGCGTGTGGATGTGGCGCGCGCCACGCTGGATGGCTATGTCGAAGATGGCGTGGCGCCGTTCGCGCTGCGCTATGACGACATGGACGTGGCCACCACCACCGGCAACCTGGGCCTGCGCCTGGAATGGCGCCGCGAAGTGGCCTGGGGCCGGCTGACCCCGCAGTTGCGCGTGGAATATCAGCGCGACTTCCAGGGCCGCGGCGATGCCACGCTGAGCTACGCCGATCTGAACGGCGGGCCGTTCTACCGCGCGGGCCAGAGCGCGTTCGATCGCAACCGCCTGATGGTGGGCATCGGCGCGGCGTTGCTGACCGAGCAGGGCCTGTCGACGCGGCTGGAATACCGCGGCATCACCGACGGCGACAGCAACAACGATCAGACCTGGATGATCAACCTGGAAAAGAAATACTGATCGTCTCCAGCGTCGTGCACCAAGCCAACACGATGGGCCGGGCGAAGACCCCGGCCCATCGCTTTTTGTGATGCCGCCGCAGGGGTATTGCATGGCGGCGCCTGCGCCTGGAGGCGCGTTGGTCGACGGTAGCTTGCAGCGATACCGCCGAGCGCCGCGGCCGCACGGCATCGCAGGCAATACTACATTGCAGGCAATCGGCAATCCGCTCGCGCCTGCTGCGTTCGGGTGCAGTAGCTCCGCAGCGTGTCGGCCGTCATCGCCATGGTTGGCCCCGCGCCTGCCCACTCCAGTAGGGCCCGAACAGCGGCCCCACTCGCTGCGCACCGGCCCTGGGCCAACAGCGCAGTACGGCCGCATCCGGCACAATGCGCGTACGCATGCACGCCACTTCCGCGCCCGATTTCCGCCTCTATCCCTCAAATGCGCTGGATACGCTGGCTGCCTTGCTCGCACAGGAGCTGCGCCGGCCGGTGCCGGAGCAGCCGTTGCTGCAGCCGGAGGTGGTGCTGATCCCGCAGGTGGCGATGCGGCGCTGGCTGCAGTCCACGCTGGCGGCCGAGCATGGGGTTGCGGCCAATCTGGAATTCCTCACCCCCGGCGAATTCGTCGCGCGCGCGCTGGAATGCAATCTTGGCCCGGCCGACGACGACCTGGACATGGCCACCACGCAGTGGCGCCTCTATGCCGCCTTGCAGGCCGATCTGGGCAGCGACGCGGCGTTGGCGCCCCTGGCCGGTTATCTGTCCGATGGCGATGCGCTCAAGCCCTGGGCGCTGGCCGGCGAGCTGGGCAATGTGTTCGAGAAGTACCAGGCCTGGCGACGCGACTGGTTGCTGCGCTGGGAAGGCGGCGCCGACCCCGATGATCCGCAGGCGCGGCTGTGGCGCAGCATCGCCACCGGCCGGCAATACCGCGCGCGTCGCATCGGCCAGTATCTGGATCGCTACGCGCGCCCGGACGGCCCGCTGCCGCAGGGCTTGCCCAGGCGCCTGTTCGCCTTCGCCATCTTGAACATCTCGCCCGACGTGCTGCGCGTGCTGGCCACGCAGGCGCGCGTGGGCACGCTGCATTTCTACCTGCCCACGCCCACGCAAGGTTACTGGGGCGACCTGCAAACCCTGTGGCAGCGCCGTCGCGAAGACGGTGCGGTGCAGCTGTTTGCCGAGCAGGTGCAGGAAAACCCGCTGCTGCAGGCCTGGGGCGCGGCCGGGCGCGACTTCATGGCATTGGTCGGCGACTACGAGGTGGTGCACCCGCTGGCCGAGATCGCCGCCTACGCCGACCCGCTGGAGTCTGGCCGCCGCGCACTGGCCGACGGCGGCCTGGGCGACAGCCTGCTGCGGCGCATGCAGAGCGACCTGTTCCATCGCCGCGCGCCCAGCGTGCCTGCGGTGTTGCCGGCGGTGAATCTGCACGACCCCAGCCTGCAGGTGCACGCCTGCCACACCCGTCTGCGCGAGCTGCAGGTGCTGCACGACCAGCTGCGCGCCTTGCTCGACGATGCGCGCTTCGACCCGCCGCTGCAGCCGCGCGAGATCGCGGTGCTGTCGCCAAATATCGACCCGTACGTGCCGTATCTGGATGCGGTGTTCGGCAGCCACGGCAACGACGATGCCTTGCCGTACGCGCTGGCCGATGCCAGCCCGTTGGCCAGCGAGCCGCTGGCCGAAGTGTTCCTGAGCTTGCTCGGCCTGCCGATCGCACGCTTCGGCCTGCACGAGATCCTCGACCTGCTCGCCAGTGCGCCGATTGCCGAGGCCGCCGGCCTGGACGAAGCCGGACTGGAACGTCTGCGCGGCTGGCTGCATGCGGCCGGCGCGCGCTGGGGGCTGGATGCAGCGCACCGGCGCCAGCATCAGGCACCGAGCGACGACGCCTACACCTGGCGCTTCGCGCTGGACCGGCTGCTGCTTGGCCATGCCAGCGGCGCCGACGACGATATCGAGGGCGTGGCGCCATGGCCGCAGCTGGAAGGCAGCGCGCTGGCCGCACTGGATATCTTGTTGAAGCTGCTGCGCGTGCTCGAACGCCACCAGTCCGTGTTGGCCGAGGCGATGACGCCGGTCGAGTGGCGCGAGCGGCTGCTCGGCCTGCTGGAGGCGCTGATGCCAAAAGCGCCTTCGGCACCGCGTGCGCAGCGCGCGCTGGATCGGCTGCGCACCTTGATCGACCAGTTCGCCCGCGATGCAGTGCGCGCCGAGTACGCAGGCAGCGTGCCGGCCGAGGTAGTGCGCGCGCATTTTGCTGCGGTGCTGGGCGAGTCGGACACGCGTGCGCCGCTGCTCACCGGCGGCATCAGTTTCGGTCGCATGGTGCCGATGCGCTTGCTGCCATTCCGCGCCATCTGCCTGCTCGGCATGAACGATGGCGACTTCCCGCGCCGCGACCCGGCCGCCGGGCTCAATCGCCTCACCGCGGAATTGGGCACCGAGCGTCGCCGGCACGGCGACCGTTCGACCCGCGAGGACGACAGGTTCCTGTTCCTGCAGTTGTTCGCCTCCGCGCAGGAAGTGTTCTACCTGAGCTATCTCGGCGCCGATGCGCGCGACGGCAGCGCGCGCGAACCGTCGGTGCTGGTCAGCGAGCTGCTGGGCAGCGCCGCGCAGTACCACGCCGACCTGGCGGCAATCGACACGCTGGTGGTGCACCACCCGTTGCAGCCGTTTGCCGCCGCCGCCTTCGGTGCGCCGGGCGATCACGGCGCCGACCCGCGCCGTTTCAGCTATCGCCGGCAGTGGCGGCCTGCGGTGGACAGCCTTACCGGCCAGCGCCAGCCGCTGACGCCGTGGGTGGCCGGTGCATTGCCGGCCGATGACATCGCAGTGCCGACGAATGTGTCGATCGACGAGCTGCGCCGCCTGTTCGCCGACCCGGCCGGGCAGTTCCTGCGCCACCGCCTGGGAATGCGCTTGCCGGATCCGGCCGGCGAAGACAGCGATCTGGAGCCGCTGCTCGCGCCCACGCGCGGGCTGGAGCAATACGGCCTGCAGCAGCATGTGTTCGACGCCGCGCTGGCCGGCGACACCGAGCGGCTTTACGAGCGTCTGCGCGCGCGCGCGCTGCTGCCGTCCGGGCCGCTGGGGCGACGCCAGCTCGATGAGCGGGTGGCGCAACTGCGCCCGTACGCCGAGGCATTCCGGCACTGGCGTGGCGAAGCGCCGGCGCAGTCGCGCCGGTTGCAGGTGCAGATCGGCCAGACCGAGGTGCACGGCCGTGTGCCCGGCTGGTATGCGAGCGGGGTGGGGCGGGTGCAGGTCGGCGCGCTCAGCGGCCGCAGCGCGATCCGCCACGGCCTGGAATGGCTGCTGCTGCGCGCCGCCGGCGAGCACGCGCCGTATGTGCGCTTCTTCGAAGACGAAGACGGTTTAGGCCCGCATCCCATCGATGCCGAACCGCTGTCGCAGACGCAGGCGCAGGGCGCGTTGGCTGCGCTGCTGCAGGTGTACCGGCAGGGCTTGCAGACGCCGCTGGCGTTCGCGCCCTACAGCAGCTGGAAGTATCACCAGGCCGCGCGCAGCGACGACCTGGACAAGGCCATCAAGGACGCCGCCGGGCAGTGGCAATCCAGCTTCGGCTGGAGCGAATCGCACAGCCCGGAACTGCGTCTGGTCAACCGCGGCCGCGACCCGTTCGCCGATGCACAACGCTTTGCCGATTTCGCCATCACCAGCCACCGCGTGTACGACCTGCTCGAGCGCGGCAACGCCGATGCCACGCTGGATCCGGAGCGTCTGATCGAGAGCTGGCGCCACTGGCATGGCGCGCAGGAAGAGGCCGAATGAGCGCCAGCCCGGTCACCGACCCGTATCTGCACCTGCCGCTGCAGGGCGTACGCCTGATCGAGGCCAGCGCCGGCACCGGCAAGACCTTCACCCTGGCCACGCTGTTCACCCGGCTGGTGGTCGAGCGTGGCCTGCGCATCGGCCAGATCCTCGCCGTCACCTTCACCGAGGCCGCCACCCAGGAACTGCGCCGCCGCATCCGCGAGCGCCTGGTGCTGGCCGCAACCCTGGTCCCCGACGCCCCCGTAGGAGCGGCCCAGGCCGCGACCGACCTCGCCGACGACTCGTCGCGGCCAGGTCCGCTCCTACACGAAGTGCCCGACGCCTTTGTCGCCACGCACCTGGCCACTGACACCGAAACACCCACCGCCCCCGTAGGAGCGGCCCGGGCCGCGACCGACTTCGCCGACGACTCGTCGCGGCCAGGTCCACTCCTACAGGACGCGCCCGATGTGCTGCTTACGCGCGCCATCCTCGCCACGCACCTGGCCACCGGCACCGAAACACCCGCGGCCCTGCGCCGCCGCCTGCAACAGGCGGTGGAAGAAATCGACCTGGCCGCCGTGTTCACCATCCACGGCTTCTGCGCGCGCGTGCTGCGCGAACATGCGCTGGAAAGCGGTCAGGCCTTCGCCGCACCGGAACTGCTCGCCAACGATCGCGAACTGCTCGGCGAAGTCGCCGCCGATCTATGGCGCCAGCGCGCCGCCGATGCGGCAATGGCCGAAGACCTGATCGCGCTGTGGTCGGGCGGCCCGGAGGCACTGGCCAGCGATCTGCGCGCGCTGGTGCGCCATCCAACACTGCTGCCGGCGGCAGCCACGACAAACGACGATTCGGCTGCGCTGCTGCAAGCGGTGCAGGACGCCAGTACTGCACTGGCCGCGGCATTCCAGGCGCAAGGCACCGCGTTTTTCGAAGCCCTCATGGCCGCCATCGATGGCGGCATCCTGAGCAAGGTCAGCTACAAGCCGGAATGGCTGGCAGCGCTGTGGCATTGGTTCGACAGCTTCGCCGCCGCGCCATCGATGCACACAACGCCGCACGCCAAGCTGATCAAACTCACCGCTGCGGAACTGGCCGCCGGCACCAACAAGAAGTTCGTCGAGCACACCCCGGCCTCGCCGCTGAGTCACGAGATCGACGGCTATCTCACCGCGCTGGCCGGTGTCGAAGCATGGCGCAGCCGTCGCCGCATCTGCCTGCTGCACGCCCTGCGCGAGGACGCCATTGCGCGGCTGGCGTTGCTCAAGCGCCAGCGCCGCGTGCAGACCTACGACGACCTGGTCGATGGTGTCGCGCACGCGCTGGAAGGCGCGCAGTCCCAGGCGCTGGTCGCGCGGCTGCGCGCGCAATACGCCATCGCGCTGGTGGACGAATTCCAGGACACCGATGACCGCCAGTGGGCGATCTTTTCCAACGTGTTCGGCGAAGGCCCGCTCGCACGCGACGCCGGCCTGGAGCCGGCGCTGTTTCTGATCGGCGACCCCAAGCAGGCCATCTACGGCTTCCGTGGCGGCGACGTGCGCACCTATCTGGCCGCCGCGGTCACTGCCGAACTCGCCCCGCCGCTGAGCCACAACTTCCGCTCGCGCCCCGGCGTGCTGGCGGCCATCGACGCGTTGTACGCACAGGCCGGCTACACCGATGCCTTCCTCACCGATGGCATCGCCTTCCACCCGGTGCGGCCCGGCACCAAGCGGCTGGATGCCGACCTGCAACGCGATGGCGCCGCCGCCCCGGCGCTGACGCTGTGGCGCGCCCCGGACCCGCCGCCGCCACCTGCCGCGGCAGCGGCAAAAACCAAGCAAGCAGGAAAGCCCAAACCCTGGAGCGCCAACCGCGCCCGCGAGCTGGCCACCGCCGCCTGCGTGGCGGCGATTCGCGGCTGGCTGGCCGGCGGCCGCGACGGCACCGTCAATGGCCGCCCGGTGCAGGCCGGCGATATCGCCGTGCTGGTGCGCAGCCACGGCGAGGCCACGCGCATGCAGCAGGCGCTGGGCGCGGTGGGCATCCCCGCCGTGGCGGCCGGCAAGCAGAGCCTGTTCGCCACCGACGAAGCGCTGGAACTGCTAGCCCTGCTGCAGGCCTTGCTCGACCCGGGCGACGACAGCCGCCTGCGCGCCGCGCTGGCCACCGTGCTGATCGGCGCGGACGCCGCCGCCATCGCCGCGCTTGCACACGATGGCGAGCGTCACCGCCGCTGGCAGCAGCAGGCGCTGGACTGGCGCGAGCGCTGGCAGCGCGGCGGCCCGCTTGCCCTGATCGGCGACCTGGGCGCCGCGCACGGGCAACGCCTGCTCGCCCTGGTCGATGGCGAGCGCCGCCTCACCAACTACCTGCAGCTGGCCGAGCTGTTGCAGGAAGCCGACGCCCGCGCACTCGGCCCGCACGGCCTGGTCGACTGGCTGTCGCGCCGCATCGCCAATGCCGACGACAACGACGAAGCCCAGCAGCTGCGGCTGGAGTCGGACGCGCGCCGCGTGCAGATCGTCACCCTGCACAAGAGCAAGGGCCTGGAATATCCGCTGGTGTTCCTGCCGTACATCGGCATCGGCCGCAGCGACAAGGGCGCCGGCCGCCATTGCGTGGTGCATGCGCCGGAGCTCGGCCGCCAGCTGCACTGGAAGACTGATAAAGACGACCCAACCTGGAGCGCCGCCGAAGCGGCCTGGAAGCAGGAGCAACGCGCCGAAGACGCGCGCCTGCTCTACGTCGGCCTGACCCGTGCCGAGCACGCGCTGTGGATCGCCAGCGGCCCGTTCCACCAGCACGAGCGCACCGCACTGTCCGGCATGCTGCGCGCGCTGGACGCACTGCAGGGCGCGGCCGGCGAGGGCGCAGTGGTGGTCGATATGTCCACGCCGCCCACCAACCTGCCGCGCCTGCCGCCGCCGGTCGAAGCGCAGGTGCCGCCCGCGCGCGCGCCACAGCGGCATATCGCCCCGGACTGGTGGGTCTACAGCTTCACCCAGCTGGCCAACGCCGATGCCGGCGCCGCCACCGACCCGATGGCCAGCGCCACGGTGGTCGGCAGTGGCGGCAGCGACGAGCCGTCCGGCAGCGAGGCCGTTGCGGTGGCCGCCGAGGTCGACGCCTTCGACCCGCGCTTTGCCGGCAACCGCTTCGGCGTGGTGATGCACGACGTATTCGAGCGTTGCGACTTCGCCGCCTGGCAGGCCTGGCGCCCCGGCTTGCCCGCACCCGAGGGCCAGGCCGCCGCCATCCTCGAGGCGCTGCAACGCGGTGGCTACGTCGAGAAAGAATGGGACGACGGCCTGGCCATGCTCACCGCGCTGATCGGCCACACCCTCACTGTGGCCCTGCCCGAAGGCACCACCCTGGCCGCCGTGCCCGCGCCGCAGCGCCGCAACGAGATGGAATTCCACTTCGCCATGCGGCCCACCCGCGTCGATGCGCTGCTCGCGTTGCTGCACCGGTTTGGCGTGGTCGGCGACCGCCAGGCCTTCGGCGCACGCCAGCGGCTGGAAGGCCTGATGACCGGCCTGATCGACCTCACCTACACCGTGGACGGGCGCTGGTACGTGCTCGACTACAAGTCCAACCGCCTGCCCAGCTACGACGCCGACGCCCTGGCCCGCGCCATGGCGCACAGCGAGTACGAATTGCAGGCGCTGATCTACACCGTCGCCTTGCACCGCTGGCTGCGTTTCCGCCTGGGCGATGGCTACGACTACGCCCGCGACTTCGGCGGCGTGCGCTACCTGTTCTGCCGCGGCCTGGACGCCACCCGCAACCCCGCAGCCGACTCTAGTTCTATCCCCGGTTCCGGTTCCGGTTCTGGTTACGACTCCGGCTCCGGCTCCGTCAATGGCGCCAGCGCCGCCTCCGATTCCGACCCCGTCAATGGCGCCAGCTCCATCTCCGATTCGGGTTTCGACTCTGACGCCGACTCCGACGCCGTCAACCGCGCCACGCCCGCACCCGGCATCCACGCCTGGCGCTTCGACCCGGCGCTGGTCCAAGCCCTGGACGCCCTGTTCGCCGGCAGCGCCCCGGAGCCGACATTCAGCAACCCAGGCACGCCCGATGCCCGCTAGCGCACAGCCCCTTACCGCTGACGCACCAAAGCCCCGCTTCCCCCGGGGCGATAAGGCACTGGTTGCGCGCCACTGGCGCGCGTGCCTTGGAGCGCCCGCGCCGCTGGCGCGGGCTGGGGCGCGGAGCGGGGGTTGGGGTGAGGGTACGTCCGCCGCCGAAGCATCCAAGCCATGACCCAACAGACCGCACGCCCGATCAGCGCTGTGCGCACGCCCCGCTCCCCTCGGGGCGGGCAGACACCGCTTGCGCGCACTGGCGCGCGTGCCTGGCAGTGTCTGCGCCACGCCGCGCGGGCTGGGACGTGCAGCGGAGGTTGGGGTGAGGGCGCCTGCGCCCGGGAGGCGTCCAGCGCATGAACCACCCAACCCTCTTCAACGCCCTGATCAAGGCCGACGCGCTGCGCCCGCTGGATCTGGCCTTCGCCCAAAGCCTGCAACGCCTGGCCCCGGACACCGACCCCCAGGTGTTGGCCGGCGCCGCACTCGCCTCGCTGGCCGTCACCAGCGGCCACGCAGGGCTGGACCCCAGCCGCGCCGGCATGCTGCTGGACACGCGCGAGGGCCCAGCGCCCGCACTCCCGGACCCAGGCGACTGGCAACGCACCCTGGCCGCCTCGCGCTGGGTCGACCAACCCAATCCGCAAGACCCCGCCGCCGCCGACTGCCCGCTGGTCCTGGAACACGGCCTGCTTTACCTGCGCCGCTACCGCGAGTACGAGCGCCGCCTGGCGCTGGGCCTGCAACGCATCGCCGCCCAGTCGCCGCCGCCCTTCGACGCCGCCACGCTGGCACCGCTGTTCGCGCAGCTATTCCCCCAGGCTTCCTCTCTCCCGATGAGAGAGGGTGCCCGAAGGGCGGGTGAGGGCACGGGCCTGCCAGAGCCATCCGTCGACCAGGAAGGTGCGGCCCCACCGGCCCCATCCCACCACCCAGACCGCCAGGCCCAGGCCGCCGCCCTGGCGCTGCGCCGCACCCTGCTGCTGGTCACCGGAGGCCCCGGCACCGGCAAGACCACCACCATCGCCCGCCTGCTGCTGCTGCGCATCGCCCAGGCACACGCCTCCAACACCCCGGCCCCGCGCATCGCCCTGGCCGCGCCCACCGGTCGTGCCGCCGAGCGCATGGCCGAGAGCCTGCGCCTTGCGGTCACGCGCGCCATCGCTGGCGGCATCGACCCGGCCCTGGCCGATGCCCTGCCCAGCGGCGCCAGCACCCTGCACCGCCTGCTCGGCGTCATCCCGGATTCCCCGCACTTCCGCCATCATGCCGACAACCCGCTGCCGTTGGACCTGATCGTCGTCGACGAGGCCTCCATGGTCGACCTGCCGCTGATGTGCAAGCTGGTCGAAGCCGTGGCCGACGGCACCCAGCTGATCCTGCTCGGCGACGCCGACCAGCTGCCCTCGGTGGAAGCCGGCGACGTGCTTGCCGCCATCCTGCAGGCCGCCGGCCCCGGCGATGCCCTGCAGCCGCAGGACGCACAGGCGCTGCAAGCACTGCTCGGCAACGCGCCCGCCGACACCACGCCCGCCGCCAGCCACGGCGGCGGCCTGGCCGGCCACCGCGTCCACCTGCTGCGCGGCTACCGGCAGGCGGACGACTTTGCACTGGCCCCATTGGCCGACGCCGTGCGCGCCGGCGACGCCGACACCGCCCTGGCCCTGCTGCGCAGCGGCGAGCTGGCCGGCGTGCACTTCCACGAAGACGGCGAAGACCCGCTCACCCTGGGCCGCGACGCACTGCTCGCGCACTGGCGCGCGCTGGCCGACGCGCACGACCCGGCCGCCGCCCTGCGCGATGCCGCGCGCCTGCGCCTGCTCACCGCCGTGCGCGCCGGCCCGCAGGGCGCACGCGGCCTCAACGCCCGTATCGAACAACTGCTGGCCGAAACCGGCTCCGGCGCCCGCCGCCTCGGCGCCGCCTCGCCCTGGTTCCAGGGCCGCCTGCTGCTGATCACCGAAAACAGCTACCGCCACGGCCTGTTCAACGGCGACGTCGGCATCTGCCTGCGAAGCGAAGCGAGTCCCTCTCCCGGGCGCAGCGACGAAGGCCCCTCTTCAGGGCCAGGCCAGCCCGGCGGCACCGCCAGCCGCAACAACCCAGGCACCGACAGCCGTGCCCAAGGCCCGTTGGTCGCCTGGTTCGAAGGCGACGGCGACGGCCAGGTGCGCGGCTTCCACCCCGCCGCACTGCCCGCACACGAAAGCGCCTTCGCCATGACCGTGCACAAGGCCCAGGGCAGCGAATTCGACACCGTCTGGCTGCAACTGCCCACCCGCGACGCCCGCGTGCTCAGCCGTGAACTGCTCTACACCGGCATCACCCGCGCCCGCCGCGCCCTGCACCTGGCCGGCAGCGAGGCGGTCATCCGCAGCGCACTGGCCCGGCACGCCGCGCGCATCTCTGGCCTAGCGTGGCGGTTGGGTGCGCAGCAGCAGGCGGCACCCGCCAAGCCAGCAACAGAACCAGCTACTGCGTTGCCCGTGCAGGGTTCGTTGTTCTGATGGACGCGAGCCGGCGCAATGGCAACATCACTTACGGCAGAACGGCACGTTCGCCTATCACCATCACCGGGCATGCCCGGATAGCATCATGGACGAAGAAAAACTGGTTGTGCGGTATCGCCAGCATGGGAGGCATCAATGGCGAAAAAGCATGAAATTTCGCTCGTCCGCTCGTCGGCGGCCGAATACCTGACCTTCGTGGCCGCCGCAGGCGAGGGCGGCGTGCAGGCGGCGTATGCCGACGAAAACGTCTGGCTGACGCAGAAGATGCTGGCCCAGCTCTACGATGTCGAAACCCACACCATCAACTACCACCTGAAAAAGGTGTTCGCTGACAACGAGTTACAGCCAGATGCAGTTATTCGAAATTTTCGAATAACTGCCGCCGACAGCAAGAGCTACGACACCAAGCACTACAACCTTGCGGCCATCATTGCCGTGGGCTACAAGGTCAATTCCGAGCGCGCGGTGCAGTTCCGCAAGTGGGCCACCACCATCATCGAGTCCTTCACGATCAAGGGCTTCGCGATGGACGATGAGCGCCTGAAGAATGACGGCACGGTGCTCGGCAAGCGCTACTTCGAAGAGCAGTTGCAGCGCATCCGCGAGATCCGTCTCTCCGAGCGCAAGTTCTACCAGAAGATCACCGACATCTACGCCACCGCCCTGGACTACGATGCCACCGCGCAGGCAACCCAGCGGTTCTTCGCCACAGTGCAGAACAAGCTGCACTGGGCCATCCACGGGCAAACCGCAGCAGAAGTCGTCTACCACCGAGCCGATGCCGGCAAGCAGCACATGGGCCTGACCACCTGGGCCGATGCACCGCGCGGGAAGATCCAGAAGTTCGACGTGGCGGTTGCCAAGAACTACCTGACCACCGGCGAGATGGCGCAGTTGCAACGCCTCGTATCGGCCTATCTGGACCTGGCCGAGGACATGGCACTGCGGCAGATTCCGATGACCATGCAGGATTGGGAAACACGTCTGAATCGTTTCATCGAAGCAACCGACCGGCAGGTGTTGCAGGACGCAGGGCGCGTCACCGCCGAGATCGCCAAAGCGCATGCGGAAAGCGAGTTCGAAAAGTACCGCATAGTGCAGGACCAGCTGTTCGTGAGCGATTTCGATCGCGTGTTGCAGCAGCTTGATGCAGGAGACCGGGTGGACGGTGCCGACGAGGACTTGCGCTAGACGGTGATGTGGGAAGCGCCAAAGCGTCAGGTCCCCAACCGCGCGCGATAGTGCACGTTGGATTGAAAGATCGCTCCGAGGATGAATCGCGACTAGCGTCTGCCCAGGAGTTGCCCGCCACGGTGGTTCCGCCCGTCCAGGGCTCGTACCCCAAGCCGGAGAGATGGCATGAGAACTGACGACAAAGAAGCGCTTGCGCGTAAGAGGTGAATGATGAAGGCGATATGGGTTCTTGGGATTCTCGCGCTGTCAGCCTGCTCCAGCGCGACTGCGGCTGGGAGGCTGGAGATCAGACTCCAAAACAGACAGGCAGCGCATACAGCGACAGCTGGAGCATCCGTCTCAGTCACGATGGCCAACGCAGGTGACCAGCCCATCGAGCTACCTGCCTCGTATGTTCCAGACGTAGACAAAGGCGGGGTGTTGCAGACCAATCTGTTCAAGGTCCTGCAAGAGGACGGCAGCCCCGTCGACTATCGCGGCATCTATGTGCACAACGTCCGAGGTTCCACGCCATCTCTTGTCCTGAAGCCGGGGCAGTCAATCGTCAGGACGATCAATCTGTCATTGAGTTACCAGATCATGCCTGGGCGCAATTACTCGGTCGGGGTACACCCACTTATACGTTATCGGGAGCAGCAGGAATCAAAGAGTAAAACCACCTCAGCCGATATGACGTCGCTGAAGACTGCTACATCCAACATCATCGAGATCACGCCTCGATAGGTCTGCGATGTACTGGCGAACCTGCGCCTGGCCCCAGCGTGCCGAGGTGTAGCGGATGATCCCGCGCAGATCGGCTTCGGCTGCATCGGTGAGGACGTAGCCGTGCATCAACCGCGACGGCCCCCGGCCAATTCTTCATCCAGGATGGTGCTGATGCTCTTGGTAGAAACCTTGCCGGCAAGGCCTTGCTCGACACGTCCCCCAAGGAGGGTCTTCAACTCCTGCCATGCCTGATCAGCGTTTAGGTCGCCAGGGAACAGGCGTTCAAGCGCGTATTTGCTTGATGGTCTTGCCCTGCAGAGCCGCCAGCGCCTTCAGGCTCTGGTGCTGCTGATCGTTCAGATCGATGGTCAAACGGCTCATGACGAGCTCCAAATCCGCACAAACCCACATTAGTGCAGCAGCTTTGGCCGGGTCGTTGATCGGTCTGCTGCAGCGTTGGGGTGCTACCGCAGGTCATGCCAGCGGTGAGTGGGAGAGTCCGACAGGCCGAGTTCGCAAGCCAACGCTCAGCCCCTAGTGAAACGTCCAAAAAACGCGAGGTCAGGCGATCCGCCTGACCCCGTTCGCCGTCTGGCAGGCCGGGCGGCTTACTTGCCCTTCTTTTCCTGCTTGGCCGCGCGCTTTTCCTTCAGCGTCTTGGTCGGCTCTTTCTTCTGGCTCTTCTTCTGGTCCATCCCCTTGCTCATGACACCCTCGTAGTTGCTGGATTGATCGGTCGGGCAGCGCCATGACCCTGGCGTGCCTGCGCACTGTAAGGCTTGCGCGGGGTGGAATGGCAGCGGCAACGCAAGGCCGGGCGACGGGCGGTGTGTCCGGCCCGGCGTCTGCGCGACGCAGCGTGCGCCAGTAGCCCTTCGGCGTGGCCGGCTGGGCCACAAACGCAAACGCCCGCGTGTGGCCGGCAAGGTCCACACGCGGGCGCTGGCGACAGCGGCTGTCTTACTTGACCGGCACGCGCTGGTACTGCTCGCCACCGGTGTTGAGGTGGCCGTTGGCCGCGTCGATGGCGAAGTTCACCGTCTCGCCATCGTTGGTGACCTGCAGCGCGCCGTCCTTGTACACCGCCGGGTAGCTCTCGGTCTTGGGCTTGCGGCTGAAGAACTTCGGCGTGGTGCTGCGGACCATGAAGGTCTCGCCATTGCGCTCGATGTCCATCGTCTCTTCCTGCGTCTGCACGTTGACCCAGTGGCCGACGAACTTCTCGCCCTCCTCCTTGGCGCAACCGCTCACCAGCAGTGCCGCGGCCAGCGCGGTGCCCATCCACTTCATCATCGTGTGTTTCTCCAGTTGAGGCTGCGGCGAGGATGGCGGGTGGGGGATGTACGGGAGGTCAAGGTTGCCGCGCTATAGCGGCTCGAAAGCGAGCGATGCTCATGCAATATGGCCCCTTTAACACCAAGGTCATCGGTTTCCTGCGATGCAAAATTACTTAGCACTGATCATGACATCGAAAAACCAATCTGCCCCCTAAACCCCATGGAACATGCCGGAGAATTCAAGCAAGATTGCACATCTAGTGATAGGCGAAAAACATGGCCGAGCGCGTCATTGATGTATCTTCTCTAGAGGATTATCCAAACTTACGTAAGCTTGCCGAGGCCATGTGGCGCGAAGCGAACTCTTACCACGGTGCAGCTGTGATGGTGGGAGCTGGTTTCGGACGGTCCGCCGCAAAGACTGGGGATCCTAATAGGAAGCTGCCACTTTGGGCAGACTTATCCAAAATATTGGCCAGCCAACTGCACACTAGCCCCTACGGTGATCCTTTGCGTCTCGCAGAGGAGTATGAGGCATATTTTGGGCGTCAATCGCTCAATGATTTATTGCGTCGCGAGATTGATGATCAACGGTGGGAGCCAGGAGATCTTTACCGGGAAATTTTAAAGCTTCCGTGGACCGAAATACTAACTACTAACTGGGACACTTTACTTGAGCGCGCAAGCATGAAAGTAAGCTCACCAGTTTACAGCATCGTGACTCGTCAAGAGCAGTTGTCTAGTTCACGATCCCCGCGCATTGTTAAACTTCATGGAACGTTGGGGATAACGGATAGCTTAGTTTTTACTCAAGAGGACTACAGGAAATTCCCGCAGAGTGGCGCGGCTTATGTGAATTTCGCTAGGCAAGTATTTATAGAAAACGAACTATGCCTCGTGGGGTTCTCTGGGGATGATCCTAACTTTTTACAATGGGTGGGTTGGGTGCGTGATCATCTATCCAATCATGTGAGAAGGATTTACTTGGTCGGTGCGCTTCAATTAACAAGTTCCAAGCGAAAATATCTCCAAAGCCTAAATGTAGCGCCAATAGACCTCTATCCCATAGTAAGTGGCTGGGACAGCCAAGACAGACGCCATTTGGAGGCAATACGAATTTTTTTGGATGAGCTTAGACGACTTAAACCTATCCCGGCGTGGGAATGGAAAATTACTTCTTTGAATCGATCTATTTATGACGAAGACGAAGATAAGCGCGAGCGGGAAGACGCTTCGATCCCGGCAAGAAGACTAAAAGATCAGCTTGAAGTGTTGGCAAGAAATCGCAAGGCATATCCGGGATGGCTGATATGCCCGCAAGGTCTGCGGTGGCAGTTGAGTCACCAGATCACAGATCCCAATCCCTCGCAGGCGATATTGTCTGTTATGAGCGTGCGTGATAGGTCGGAAATGCTATATGAGATTAGTTGGAGGTACGAAGTTAGCGGAATACCGATTCCCACGTGGCTCTCTGTTCTAATATTAGAAACATGTAAAGCGGATGTGCGAAGTGGTATGTCCGTCAAACAGCTTTGTGAGATGGCGCTGTTTGTGCTCCGAGGAAGTAGATGGCTCGATAAAAATTCCAGAGAAATTGTTTCCGAGGAAAGTCAAAGATTTCTTGAAGAAAAAAAAGAATTTTGGGAAGAAATACCAAACGAACTATGTTATTTCAAAGCTGAGAATGCGCGAGATGAATTGGATTACGTGAGGTTGCAGGATTTCACAGATAAAATTAATCCAATAGACCCTATCTGGCAATTGCGGAAAGCTGGCCTTCTCTGCGATCTAGGCAGATTTGAAGAGGCCAAAGATTTAGTATCAAGTACATTTTCGCAGTTGCAAAGGCAGAACAGAGATGACCCTGGGTCAATTCTAATATTTTCTAGACTGGCCTGGGCACATTGGTTTCTGCGTGGACTGGAAATTTATAGTCCGAAAATTTATGAGCCTTTTCCATCTATCTACCAAGACAAGCGCTGTAGTCCTTGGGATGAAATCCAGGGCCTAAGTGAAGCTGCGACCAGCATGTTAGAGAAAGAGCGAAAAAAAATAGGTATTGAGCCACTCTTCGATACTGGCAGTTTTAGGGATCGGGCGCAACAAGTGACATGGAGTAATGAGATTCATCCGCTAGTTTTTCTAGAATTAATTAGCAACAGAACAGGTTTGCCGATGAGATCGCAAGGAGTTAGCTTTCTAGGTGAGCCCGCAAAAGCGATTCTACAGTTGAAGAATATCGACGACGCTTCTCGATTTTCTTTGGTTGTGAGAGTTGCAAAGAATGACTCGGATGAAATCCTTAACAAAGTGATGTCACGCACAAAAGTAGCGTCACTTGATTCGGAATACGCAAGCTCGTTACTTGCATCTAGTAAGTTAGCTTTAGAATTCTGGATTGAAAGGTTCAATTCTAATGCTGACGCGAAAGGATTTTACATTGAGAAAATTCAGCTGTTTTTAGAGTTCGTTGCACGTATGTGTATACGTGCTTCGCCTGAAGAAGCTATGGAGATCTTCAAATTCTCACGAAGAATATTGTCGTTCCCTTCGTTGATTAACTACAGAACATTTAGACCTTTTAACAACTTGGTTAAGTTCTCTTTGGAGAGCATAAATAAGTTTGATGGGCCTATTCTGGTTGAGGAAGCACTTCTATTTCCTGTTTCAACTGAATATTCCGCACACAGCGATTTTTACTTATATAACCCAGTTGTTGAATTTCCTGGCTCTAGAGTTGGTAATAAAATAATAGATGAGAGAATATTGAAGCTTATCGACCTCGCATCATCTAATGAGCGTGATCGTGGCGACGTACTAGAGCGTCTGCTTTTACTGCAGGATGCCGGATACCTTAGTGAGAAAGAAAAGTCGGCGCTAGCAAAAGTCGTTTGGGGAGACCCTGAAAAATATGAACCTCTGCCTGGTTCAGGGCTCTACTGGAGAGCGCTATCAAGAATTCCGAGCGCAAACCCAATAGCTGTTAATGCAGCAATTAGACGTAATCTTTTTTCTAGAGAGCCGAGTCAGATGTGTAATGCAGCTGGGCTTGTCCAGATATTGGGGGCACGAAGCTCCGCAGAATTCTATCCCACTGAAGCAGAGGCATGCGCTTTTTTTGATCACTTAGTGAAATGGCGCCGAGTGGAGAGTGATGATTTGATCGCACGTAACTTTGAAGGGGTCGATAAAACCGAAGAGCTGCTTGCAAATTCCTTGGCATCTGTATTTATCCCGGCGCTCGAAAGAGAAAACTTAACACCGTCCCGTTTTGCTGCTTTATTGGATATGAATTCACAGGGTCAAAGAGGACGCTTTGTTGCGGGTCTTCCTTACTTTGCGACTGCGGATCCCCGTTTAAACGATCTAGTAAAGCGTGAGATTAGAGTTGCTCTTCGCAGTCAAGATGTGAAAGCATTTTCTTCGGGGACACAAGCGATTTTGATTTGGATAAAGAAGGATTCGGAGTCGCTAGACGCGGCTAGCTTACTGTCCAGTCTAGTTAGTTTGGTTGAAGCTGGGGTACCAGCGAGATTGCCGGCCTTATTAGGGGTCTTTCGTGAAACTATTAGAACTGGAAATGTCGACCCATCTGATGTGCAGAGAATCGCGGATGTATTGCCTGAGCTATATCATGGAAATAGATATGAGATTCTCGATGACGCTTCATATGAAGCTGTAGTTGCGCCTTTGGTACGTCGGGAATGTGTTCGAATTGCGGATCTGCTATTAAAGAATAATTGCGAGCATGATGTGTTACTCTCTGAGTTAATCCGTAAAGCTGCTAGTGATCCGCTCCCCGAAGTAAGGTATGCGTTGGATTGAGAAGCGAAACAGGGCCAAGTTCATTTATGCAGTTCCTCTGCACTTCGGGAACTGGGTGCAGCCTAGGAAGTTCTCACCGGTGCGCCGGTTTCGTCGCTGCACAAGCGCGCTGCCACAGCGTGGGCAGCCTAGGGCAGTGTCGGTTGCGGAGACAGTGGGCTCAGTTGAGGCAAAGACAGGATCGATGCGTACTGGTGAAGCAGCAATTTGTGTTGCCCCTTGCTGTTGCATCGCTCGGATCATGTCCAACAACTGCTCGCCCCCAATGAGTTCAATCGGCTTGCCTTCGGCAAAGCGCTCGGCATCTTTCGTGTAGGTACCGATACAGGCGATCTTTACTGCGTGGGCTTGGTGATGGGCTAGCAGGCCGTACATCTCTCGCACGACGCTGACGCCGACCTGCTGGCGCTTCCACTGTTTGCATTGCACCAGCGTGCGGCGGCTGTCCTTGCGCAGGATCAGGTCGATGCCGCCGTCGGCGCCGCCCAGGCCGGTTTCTTCGACGCTGTAGCCCTGGCGGCGGAAGGCTTCGCCGACCAGTCGTTCGAACTGGCGCCAGCCGCCGGCGGCCAGGCTCTCCAGGCTTGTGCGTGTCTCCAGCAAGCGTCGCCGGCTGCGCGTGCGCAGATAGGAGAACAGCGCGGCAATCCAGCAGACGCTGAGCAGCGTCCACGCTAACGGCGCGAACATTCCACTCGATTGCTGTGCGAAGCCCTGCGACAGCATTCCACCCTGGTGAGAGAACCACCAGCCGATGCCATAGCGCACCACCAGATACGCAGCGATTCCCATCACGAAGCCAACCGGCCACGGCAATGCGGCTAGCGCTTCGAATCCACCCTGTTTCTTTCTGCGTCCCATGCCAGAACCCCCGTTCCCGGTTTGAACATAGCCGTTGAAACGGGTTTTGTCAGCAGACCATGCACGCCGTTGCGATCAATGGCTCATCAACGCTCGGCACGACGCGTGCGCAGGCAAACAGGTGTGTTCTTTACGCCAAAGCTTGAGTTCGCTTGCGTGTTGTTTAGCGCAACTGCATGCCAATCAACGCGATGAAGCGGGCTGCGGTAGTGGTCGCTGCGCTTCCCAGTAATGCATGCAATGCGCAGCGCTCGAAAGTCTCTCTCTCGGGTTGAGAGTTGTTACATCACTGCGGAGAGAATCGACGCGACAAGGTACGATGCCAGCCCATCTGCTTGAGTGCGCTTTTTGCTGTCGCAATGTCCGCTATCCGCCCGACCCTCGATGGCACTCCTGCCAGCCAGTTCCATCTTCCGTCCGGCCCGTGGCACACGGTGTGGGAGGCGCTGTGTGCGTGCTTTCCGGTCGTTGGTGCTGACACGTGGCGTGATCGCTTCGCACGTGGGCGCATACTGGATGCGCAGCAGCAGACATTGGATATCGCTGCGCCGTATCGGGTTGGTGCGGAGATCTATTACTTCCGCGAAGTCGCGGATGAGCCGATCATCACGGCAATGGAAACGGTGTTGCATGCCGACGCGCATATTGTCGCGGCCTGCAAGCCGCATTTCCTGCCCGTGGTGCCAGCCGGTGCCTATGTGCACCAGACGCTTTTGACCCGTTTGGCGCGGCGCTTCGACAACCCCGCGTTGGTGCCGCTGCACCGTATCGATCGCGACACTGCGGGGTTTGTGTTGTTCTCGGCCAACCCGTCATCGCGCGGGATCTACCAGGCGCTGTTCCGCGAGCGACGTATTCGCAAGCATTACTTGGCAGTCGCACCACCGCTGCCGGAGCTGACGTTTCCGTATGTGCATCGCAGCCGGCTGGAGCCGGGCGAGCCGTTCTTCCGTATGCGCGAGGGCGTGGGTGAGCCGAACAGCGAGACGGTGATCGATGTGGTCGCGCGCGGCGCAGACACGTGGACGTATCGATTGGAGCCGGTCACCGGGCGTAAGCACCAGTTGCGCGTGCATATGGCCGCGCTGGGCGCGCCGATCCTGTATGACCGCTTCTATCCAGAGCTGGAAGATCAGCGGCCCGATGATCCGGAGCGGCCACTGCAATTGTTCGCGCACACGTTGGCATTCGATGACCCGATTACTGGTGAGCCTCGGCGCTTCACCGCGACGATCGAACCGACAAAATCGGCTTGAGACGCAACCCTGTGCTTTGCTAAAAAATCAGGCGAAATATCTGGTTTTCAGATATCCGAAAAAGCGCGCTACGGTGGCTTTGCGGACATCCCGTCCGCTCACGTCGAGGACAGACGGCATGAGCACTTCGAGAGCCCTTACGACCAATACTCGGCAGCGCGTGCGGCCAGCGGCCAAGATAGAAGCGCACGCAGAGCCCTTCACCTTCGGCGTCACCCTGCAGCAGATCGACCAGTTCCATACGCTGCTGCGCACGATCACTGCGCAGAGCGACATGGTGGCGGTGTGCAGCGGCAAGTCGCTGGATGCCACCAGTCTGTCGGTTCTGGGCGAGAGCATCTTCAATGCCGCCCGCGCGGTACGCGGCGTGGTCGACGAGATCTACGAGCAGCGGCTCGGTAGCGACGGTGTTGATCCGGTATCGCACGCAATGCAGCGCCAGGCGTAAGTCTTCCCTCCGCGCCGCACCTACGATCGCGCCCACGCTCCTGCTGCATGTCCATGCTAGCGTTCCGCTGCCGAGAGCAGGCTGGCCGAAGGAGCGGGGCATGCGGGTCGATCCGATGCGCGAAGGTGTCGAGGTAGCAGGTAGCAGGCCGTTTGCCCGTGTGGCGTGGGCGTTGTTGTGGCTTGCGCTGGCCGCGCTCGCGGCCGAGTTCGTGCGCCACGTGTACCTGAAGTACGCCGCGCTGGAGTCGCCGGCATACGCCATGTTCCTTACCCGGCGTGGCTGGCTGTGGCTGCACCTCGGTGGCGGCGCCGCCGGCATCGCCCTCGGCACGCTGCAGTTCGCCACGCAAGGCTGGCGCAGGCACGCATGGGTGCACCGCTGGGTTGGGCGTGCGTATTTCGTTGGCATGTTGGTGGCGATGCTTGGCGCCACCGGGTTGATCGCCACCTCGCCTGCGCCGATGGCGATCCGCGTGGCCTTCGCAGCGACGGAAGCGGCGTGGCTGGTGGTGGCGTCCGTGGGCCTGGTGGCCATCCGTCGCGGGCGGGTTGGCCGGCACCGACGCTGGATGGTGCGGGCGTATCTGGTGACCTTGGCGCCGGTCGTGTTCCGTGTGGTGCTCTACGCAGCGGTCGGGGCCGGGGTGGCGCCATCGCCCGATACGATCGCGGTGCTGCTATGGGCCAGTTGGGCGGTGCCGTTGCTGATCCACATGGTGGGGAGCGCAATCGCCAACGCCGCGCGCCGGCACGTGCGGCTTTCCGCAGCCCCGGCGGGTGCCGGCGTCGGAATCGACGCTCGCTGAGGCCTGACACGCAGCGCAACCAGCCAATGCAGCGCGCGTCGTGGACCAGGCGGCAACTGCCGCTCTACAGACAGGTGCCCCCTCGACCGACTCGGAAGGAAACCAGCGTTCCCTGTGCATCGAACGTCAGCGAAATCATGGTGAACGTGGTTGCGCAGGGAAAATGCGGCCACCGCGTTCGCACGGGGGCGGCCATGAGCGTGGGACCCATGCCCATGGCGGTGCGCAGCGCATTGCGCTCCGCCCAGGCCAGTACCTGCGTTTGCGACATGCCTGGTGTCAGTTCCCGCTCGGCTTTGTCGCGCCAGTACGTCTGCTGCCGTTGCTCGGCCGGGCTTGCCGTGCAGCGGTAGCCGCCCAGTGCGACCAGCAGCAGGACGATACCGATGCCTAGCCACACCCTGCGCCTGCGTCGCCTTGCGCGATCGCGCGGGCGCAGGGTGTTTGGTTGCAATGGGTCGCGCATCGGTGGCGTGTGCCTGCGCTCAACGCACCTTGTACAACACCGCCGCACCTGGCTTGGGCTCGAACATCGGCACGGTCTGCTGCTTGAGCGCGGTGCCCTTGGCGTCCCACACCAGCGTTTCGGCGGGGTATTCCTCGTTGCGAGTCATGGTGTCGATCTGCTTGACGATCACCGTCTTGCCGGCGGGCACTTCCGGGTTCCAGGCGAACACGCCCAGGCGGCCGTAGAACACCGCAGGCGCGGCGGCATCCAGGCGGCGGTCCGGGCACATGACCAGGCCGCGTTCCAGCATCACCCGTAGTGCGCCCACGGGCACGGCCTTGACGGTGGGCGCGGTGCGGTCGGTGCTGTGGCCGGGGCAGACATTGGCCGAGCGGGTGAGCATGTCCTCGACCACCTGGCGGTCGGACTGGGCCAAGGCCGGCAGGGCGGCGGTGGACAGGGCAAGCACGGCGAGGGCGGATTTCCAGGGCATCTGACAACTCCTCATGAGATGACACTCCAATACGGTAGCCCTGCAGGCGGGCTGCTGCCAGTGACGCGCCCGGATGCTAGCAATCCCTGCGTTAAGCGCTGCCAATGGTTGGCGCCGCTTCCGGGCGGGCGCGCAAGCGGGACTCGGCCACCGAAGCCGCCGCCGGCCCGCCAACCCCGCACGGGCCGGCCGGCGCGTAATGCAACGGCCGCTGACGCCCAGCGCCGCTGTCAGGAGACTCCTGATTGAGCAGTGGCGGCGACGCGGATAGCGTGCGCGCTATCACACCGTTGGACTGCTTTATGGAACGCGCCGACCTCATTGCATCACTGCTCACCGGCATGCGGCGTGCCGAAGACTTCCGCGCGCAGGGGGCGGCCTACAACACCGCACACAGCCAGCAGATGGCGGTCGACCACGGCAAGGCCGCCGACGCCGAGCTGGTGCTGTCGCTGTTCGCCTTCACGCCGGAGCACCTCAAGCTGCTGGGCAGCACCGGCATCGAGAACCTGGGCGAGATCGTCTGCCATGCCTGGGCCTTGAACGGCGGCAACAACGAGGCGCTGATCGGCTGGTTCCGCAAGCCCATGAACGCGCTCGACGGGCAGACGCCGGCCGCCCTGGTCCGCAGCGGCAGCCTGAAGGTGCTGCTGCTGGTGCTCAGGCAGCAGCTGGAGTGGGAATTGCCCAAGCGCTCGGCCTGAGCATCGGGGCCGGTGACGCCGCGCCCTGGCGTGCCGGTGGCCGGCACGCCGATCGGCAGCGCCGGCGCGTTACTGTTTGGGTCGCGCCACGGCGTACATCTCCCAGGCAATCTTCTTCATCAAGGCGTTGCTGTCCTCGCCTTCCTTGTACAGGTCGAAGTGGGTGCGGCCTTCCAGGTAGCGGAAGTCGCTTTTTGCGCCCAGGCCGTCCAGCACGGCCTGGAACTTGCGCGCGGCCCCATCCAGGTAGAACGTGTCGGCGGTGCCGACGATCAGGTGGATCTTGCCGTCCAGATCCGGCTTGAGCGTGGGCCACTGCGCGGCCACGCGCGCGGCGATGTCGTAGTGCGTGCGCCAGTAGGCCACCACGGCCGGGTCCACCTTGCCGGTGTCGCGGTCGAACATCGGCACCGGGCGGCCGTCGGGCCCGCGCGGCGAGAATACCCAGTCGAACGATGTCATCTGGCCGCCGTAGGGGCCTAACACGCGTTCGAGCTTGGCGAAGGTTTCCAGGTCGGCCACCACCTTGCCCTGGTCGCGGATCAGCGGGAACTGGCTGCCGTCCGGGCGCCGGTAGACGTTGGCATTGGGCGCGTACAGATCCGGCCCGGTGAAGTCGTGGAAGTCGCTCGAATCGGGCGAGGTGGACCAGGTACCGCCGAACAGCTTGGGGTAGCGCGTCTGCAGCCACAGCGTGGCCCAGCCGCCGGACGAATGCCCGTTGAGGAACCGGCCCTTGGCGTTGCCGTCCATCTTGTACTGCCGTTCGAGCGCGGGGATCAGCTCTTCGGTCAGCGCGGTGCCCCAGGGGCCGTTGTTGACCGAGTCGGCGAACTCGTGGGTGCCGGTGGGCGTGGACTGGTCCAGGAACACCCAGATCATCGGCGGCATCTGCTTGGCCGCCATCGCGCTCCAGGTGGCGGCGATGCTGCCGGCAAAGCGGTTGTAATTGCCGCCGAAGCCGTGGGTGACAT
Organism: Xanthomonas sp. WHRI 7065; assembly: GCF_040203115.2. Taxonomy (NCBI): domain Bacteria; kingdom Pseudomonadati; phylum Pseudomonadota; class Gammaproteobacteria; order Lysobacterales; family Lysobacteraceae; genus Xanthomonas; species Xanthomonas sp. WHRI 7065. The sequence goes on along the minus strand of NZ_CP168194.1, from coordinate 4,949,508 downwards.
ACACGGTGGGATAGCGGGTGGCGGCCTTGGCGTCATAGCCGGGCGGGGTGAGCACGCGGGCGCGCAGCGACACCGGCCGGCCCCAGAACGCGCTCAGCGACGGGCTGACCAGCGAGGCGTCCGCGCTGTGCAGCCTGGCCTCCGGGATGGCGTCGCGGATCGCCTGCGGCGCCCGCGGCGACACCTGCCACGGGTCGTCAGACGCGGGCACCTGCTTGCTGAGTGTCAGCGTGGGCAACGGCTTGCCCTTGCCCTGCATCACCGTAGTGACCTCGCTCAACAGGTCGCCGCCATCGCGGCCGGCATAGCTGTAACTGTGGTCCGGATCCAGCACGGCCTGGAACAGGTACTCGCCGGCCGGCAGCGCGGAAAAGCCGCTGGGGAAGGCGATGTTGTCCAGGTCGATCTCGACGCTGGCACCGGGGGCAAGCGCGGTCACCTCCTGCGCCGCCACCGCCACCGCGGTTGGGCGGAACGGGTTCACGCTCACTTCCTCCACCTTGCCGGCTTTGCCGTCCTTGCCATCCTTGGCCGCGGCCTGGGCGTCCTTGGCCAGGGTGGCGAAGACCAGCAGGCGGCCGGACACGGGCTGGTCGCTCGCCCCGTCCAGCGTGACGCGCAGCAGGCGATGGGCCGCTGCCGGTGCGGCGGCGTGCGTGCAGCAGGCGCACAACAGGCCAACGGCCAGACCCAGGCGAGGGGCAAAACGATGCAGAGACATGCAGATCCTTGGGAACGCAGGTGGATGGAGGGGGCGCACACGGCCCTGTGCAGACTGTAGCCAGTTCCCGGCCGGCCGTGCGCCACCAACGCGAGGTCTGGTCACCGTATCCGATCTGCCCGCTCCAGCGCTCACATCATCAACCGGACGCGACACAGACTCCGGCCGGCATCGCGAGCCACGGCATGAAGCTGGGCCGGCCCCAAGTAACCAAAACGAAAGCCAGCGTCAGTTTCAACCAGGTAACTGCCTAATCGATAGCTAATCTAATGTCGGCTTCAGGTTTCGCTTGTACCTGTTGACTGCCGGAATAATCTAAAGCCCGCTTTAGATTCGATCACTGCCATGCGCATCCCAATCGACCGAGCATCCGACATCGACGCCTATATCCGCCCAGTCCGCAATGCGGAAGGCTTGCGGCAGGCGGCCAGGTCGCTGTGCAACTAGGCCGGATGTCCGAGCTGTTGCGGCAATTGGGCATCCAGGTCCGGCCAGACCTGCCGGACCCGGTAGATGAGCGATCCAAGTGATCAGCGCCGATGCGCCACGCAGCCTGGAACTGTGGCTGGGAGAGCGCCGCGGCGGCGAGCTGCGGGAGCAAGGCGATACGACTGCATTCCCAATTTCTGTTCACCGCATTCCAAGCGCACCATGACTTGGTTGGTCCACTGCGCGTGATGCCTCCTGCGTAGACGCTTGCATGGTCTGTTGATTGGCAACTTCGAGCTTCTGCAGGTTCTCGGCCAAGGGCTGCTTGACGGCTTCGGCTTTATCTACGTGCGTGCGTAATACATCCATGTCATTTCCTGGATTCTTGTACGTCGCGAAAATATTGCCGTTTGTGTGATTCGGAATAACGTCCTGGATCTCGGGCAGCGGCGGGCGATTGAGTTTGGCCTGGACCGCCAGAGCACCGGCAATGCGTTCCTTGTCTTGCTGATTGGTGTAGACGCCTGCATCCGGGCCGAGCTTATCGAGCCCCGCCAAGGCTTGCTTGAACAATGGGTCATCGCGTAGCCGCGCTTCCTGATGCGGATCGAGGGGTGCTCCGCCTGCGCTGAAGGTATGTCCTGAGTTACCTAATCCTGGCACCGAGGGCTGGATCGATTCGTCAAGCTGTCGTCCCGATGCAGGCGCCCAGTGGCCGAAAACGCCATCGTTCTTTGGTTCCGGAAGGCGTACATCTCGCAGAACGCTATCGGCCAGAGTGTTGGAGTTTTGCAACTGGGGATCGTAGGGATACTTGTCATCCTTGCTCTTGGCATTGGCGACCATGCGTGCCCAGGTTCCCGACAAGTCCGCACCGTGTGTGATCTCTTCGCGATATTGCTTTTGTCCAACCGCATTCGGATTGTCGCGATGATCGGGGTTGGCCCGGTTGTAGGGCAGATTAGTCTCAACATGCATCCGGCCATACGGCAATCCAGGTTGCTCATCGCCGGTCCAGCCGCTGATGGTGTGCTGGTTGCCCTCTTTATCTGTGTAGAGAAGGAATTTGTGATGGTACTCCTTGCCCAGCGCAGACCCGATGTTGCGATATCCAACTTCAATCTTCTCGTCCATGATGGTCTCCGTTGGCTTACTGATTCTTGATGTGGACGGCGTCGACGTGTGTCACCTTGCCGTCGGCATCCAAAGAAAAAGTCATCACAACGGAACGTGCATCTGGATCAAGCATTGCCTGCCCCTTATTGTCCCTGACGACCACCTTGCCTGGGGTGTCTTCAACAATCTTTGACGTTGGAGATTTGCTGAACGTCTCCAGCACCACCAACTTTGTTGTTCCCAGAGGAACGTACTTGGCAACGATGCTACTAACGTCGACCTGTTCGAATCGAACGGGCTTTTTTGATGCATAAATCTCTTCAAGCATTGGGCTGGCTCCTGATTTCATGGTGTCTTCCTGTGTCGAAGCGGTACGTGCAGTATCTGCATTGGCGCAGGATGAAAGCGGGAGCACCGCAAGCCCGGTAAGTGCAAGCGTTGCGGCCCACCCGTTTAGCACGATGCGTGGCATGGCGATCTCCTGATACAACCAATCACTTGAATAGAATGTCCGCGCGGTCCTGAGCCTTACCAGGCAGGCTGGTACATCAACACTCCTTCCGTGCAGACGATACCAGCGTACTACAAGCTTCCCATGGTTGATGAATAGCTGAGTTGGATCGTCAGGGCTGCCCAGGCGATCCATTTTGTGCCACATCCAAATGTATGCATTGAGATATTCCTGCAATCCACGCCTCTTCAAGTAGGCGACCACACTTCTACTGGCGTTACTGGAAGTTGCAAGTCCTAAGCGCTTCAAATAGCCGCTTTGCCTCGACTGATGCTTGACGTGAGCCGTGGACAGCGCGGTGTTCGCTCCCGAATTCCAAACTGCATCACGCAACGGCGTCGTTGAGACGATTTGCCGGGTTTGCAAGGTCTTGGTCTTCAACGATGAACCCACCAGCGGCGTGGCCAGCTGGTTGGCGTAGGTGTGGTGCTGCCACACACACGCATGTCGTCATCGTACGCAATCGATCATCTGCCGCTTGGCGTTATGCACAGGTGCCGTTGCGAATGTCCATTCAAGGCGCAAGCGGCAGCCGCTGCCGACACCTTGCATCACACCAGGGAACGATCGAAATGAAACGTAAAACCAGCTATCGCGGTGCGCTTGCGGCCTGTGGCCTCTCACTCGTCGTGGCCGCGTTGTGCATGGACGCTGCCGTTGCCGCACCGGTCACCGGGGCGGATACGGTCACGCTGAGCTATGTCTTTGCCACGCTGCAGACGGGCCAGCAAGATCAGAAGCCCGAAGACATTGCGGCCTGTCGCAAGCAGGTTTCCGCACCGGGTTCCAAGTACCTGGGCTCGGCGGTCACCACCAAGTACTCCATCGACGTGCAGTCCAAGATGATGTCTGCGTCCTCGTCGCTTCCATCGCCTGGGGGCACGCAGCCGATGACGGTGACGATACCGCTGTCACCGTTGGGCTTGTCCGGGGAGTATGCCTTCGGTGCGTTTCGGCCGAGCGCGCTGCCCAACACCTATGTGCTGTTCTCGGTCGGGCTGGACTTCAAGGGGCCGCAGTCGTCCGTGCTGGTTCTCAACAGCGACAAGACCTACAACTGCCTGGTGACCAGCAATCCGGCGCCGTTCAAGGGAGCCCTGGGTACCAAGTTGGGCAAAGACCAGGGCCGCTGATGTCTGCAACCGCCGGGTAATCGGTGAACGCGCCGAAGGCAGCTTCGGCTCGTTCGACTGCTGTTTTCAAAGCAGCACCTTAGAGGGGTCGGGCGAAATGGCGGTTTAGCACCGCACGCTCCAGATCAACTCCACGGGTCGATGACCTCCAACGCCATCGCTGCGAACGGTGCCGTGTCGCGAGTTGCAACGGTCAGGCCTTGCGCGGCTGCTATTGCAGTCATCCCCGCACCAGCAATAAGTGAAATCCGGGGCCAACCTGGCCCCACCACTCACCGATACGGCCCGGGCCCGCGCCATACCGGCTCGCCTTGCTTGTAGACCTCCATCATGTTGATGACCTCGCGGGCATCGCCGATGTCTTTGAGCTCCGGCGAGTCCGGCGGCAGCAGGCGGCATTTGCTGGAGCCGCGCTTGAGCGCGACTTCCAGCGGGCAGACCATCCGGTACTGGGTGCCGGGCAGGATGATGGCCACTTCCTTCATGCCCTGGTCGCGCCAGTTGCGCAGCTGGGTTTCGCTGCGCACTTCGTAATAGACCTGGTAGCCGCCCACATCCATGCTGGGTTGGGCGTTGTTGCGATCGCGGCGGCGGCCTTCGCTGATGGTGGGCGTGTTGGACATGCCGTCTTCGGCGGCATCGGCTTGTTCTTCGAGCATGCCCGGTGGGCGGCCGGTCCAGGTTTCGGGGCGGCGCTGCGGCGGCGACGAGGGTTCTGCCGGCGGCTGCGGCGGGGTGGGGCGCTGCACCGGTTGCGTCTGGCGCTGCTCGACCAGGCCGCCGCGGCGGGTGTTGCCTGCCGGCGGGATCGGGTTCTTGGCGGTCTTGACCAGGGTGGACTGCACCGGCGAGGCGGCCGGCGGCGGTTGCACGGGTGCGGGCGTTTGCGACGGCGGAGTCGGGGTCGGCGAGGGCGTGGGTTGCTCGGGCGTGGCGGTGTCGCCGACAAAATCCACCTTGGTGCGGCCGCCGCTGGCCGAGCCCTGCGGCGGGGTCATGGTGGGCGTGGAGGCCGACAGCAGGATCAGCAGCATCAGCACGTGCAGCAGAGCGCTGATTAGCGCGGCGATCCAGGGTTCGATGCGTTCGATCAGCGGCTCGGTGCGCGGCAGCCAGTCCTGCGTCTCCAGGCGGACGTGCAGCAGCTGCAGCGCGTCGTCGCGCACGCGGTAGACCAGCACGTAGGGCGTTTGCTTGACCACCCATTCGCGGGTGCCGGCAACGCGGCCGGCGCGGCCGCGGCCGGGTTGCTCGGCCAGGGTGCGGGTGGCTTCCAGCACCTGCCGCGCCATCGCGGCGGCGGCGGTCGGGTTGAGCGCGTGGTAGTGATCCTGGGCGTGTGCGAGTTGCCTGGCGGCCGGGACGGTCCAGTCACGCCGCAACATCAACGCCCCATCTGGCGAACAGTGCGCTCACCTGTGCCGGCGCGGCAAAGGCGCCCTGATCCGCTGCGGCCATGCCGTCCAGCACGGCGGCCTCGAAGCTGGCGGCGTCCACGACGCGAACCACGTCGTCCCATCCTGCCGTCTCGGGCAGCGTGTCGATCAGCGTGCGGGCTTCTTGCTTGATGGCGGACATGGCACTGCGGTGGGGGAACTCTGCCGGCAAGTCTACCCGTGCGGCTCCGCTTCGCGTGTGGCAATGGCAGGCGCGCGACTGGGGCGTTCACCGGCGGTGGCCGGCAGGCCGGTCCTGCGCGAAGGTCGGTTGCCTGTCGCGATTGCCGCGCGCGGCGGTGTTCGCCCGGGCAACCCGCCTGTGCGCGCAGAACCCGCCTGTGCGCGCAGAAAGTGACACTTGGCACCTTGTTCGCTGCGGGGGCCGGTTTCATTCTGCGTCGGTCACCTCACCCCGCAAAGGAATCGCCATGCCCGCTGCTGCCATCGCACCGCTGACGCCATATCTGTCGATGGCGGCCATCGCCTTCCTCTACTACCGGCGCATCCGGCGCAGCTTCGGCCGCCAGCAATGGAAGCCGGTTGGCACTGCTGTGCGTGCGGTGGTGCTGCTCATTGCGGCGGCAGCGCTGGCGTTTGCGGTGTATGGCTTGCCGCAGGTTCGGCTGGGGATTGCCGTGGGAACGCTGGTCGGCATCGGGCTGGGCGCGCTGTCGCTGCGCTACACGCATGCCGAATGGGTGGAAGGGCGCGGCTGGTATACGCCCAATCCATGGATCGGCGGCGGCCTGACGCTGGTACTGCTCGGGCGCCTGGCCTGGCGCTGGGCCGATGGCGCCTTCAGCGCGGGCGCGGCGGCGGCCGGCTCGCAGGCCAGCCCGTTGACGCTGGGCATTGCCGCAGCGCTGGTGCTGTACTCGCTGGTGCACGTTGGCGGGCTGTGGTGGCGGCTGCGCCAGCTGCGGCTGCAGGCGTGAGCGCCTGCTCGAGTGTGCAGCGCTGAGCGGGTGCGCTTACTGCCAGGTGGGGGAAGGCCGTCGCCTACACCTGCGAGCGGAACGGGACCACCAGCTTCTCGCCCAGCTTCTGCCGCAGCGGCCGCTTGCGCCAGCGCTCCAGCGTGTACAGCTCGGCCCGTTGCAGGTCGCGCTCGAACACCTCGGTCATCTGCGCGGCCAGGTCACGGTCGTAGACATTCAGGCTGGCCTCGTCGTTGAGGCGGAACGAGCGGATGTCGAAATTGGTCGAGCCCACCGAGACCAGCAGGCCGTCGATGATCAGCAGCTTGGTGTGCAGCATGGTGGGCAGGAATTCGTGGATGGCGATGCCGGCCTGCAGCAGCGGCTCCCAGCTGGCCTTGGAGGCCAGCCGCACCGAGACCGCATCGATATGCTTGCCCGGCAGCAGCACGCGGATGCGCACGCCGCGCGCACGCGCTTCCAGCAGCGAACGGGTGATCAGCGCATCCGGCACGAAGTAGGCGGCGGCCAGGTCGATGGAGCTGCGCGCCGCGGCAATGGCGATCAGGTACATCAGGTGCATGCTCTCGCTGCCGCCGGCCGGCGAAGCCACGAACAGCTGCGCGTCGCTGTCGCCGGCCGGTGCCAGCTCGGGGTAGTACTCGGCGCCGTTGAGCACGCGGCCGGTTGTCTTGATCCAGTTGTCGTTGAAGGCGGCCTGCACCTGCGCCACCACCGGGCCTTCGATGCGGTAATGCGAGTCGCGCCAGTGCTCCGGGTCCTGCGCATCGCCCATCCACTGGTCGGCCACGCCAACGCCGCCGGTGAAGCCGATGCGGCCATCGATCACCAGCAGCTTGCGATGGGTGCGGTTATTGACGCGGTGCAGGTTGTACCAGGTCAGCGGGCGGTAGCGATGCACCTCCACCCCGGCGTCGGTCATGTCCTGCACCAGCGAGGCATCCATCTTCAGGCTGCCGCCCCAGTCGATGGTGACGCGCACCTTGACCCCGGCACGCGCGCGCTCGGACAGCGCCTGGCTGAACTCGCGGCCGATCTCGCCCGACCAGTAGATATAGGTTTCGAAGGTGATGGTGCGTTGCGCGCTGCGGATGGCGGCCAGCATCGCCGGGAAGATCTCGCTGCCGTTGTGCAGCACCTGGATCTTGTTGCCGGGCAGGATCGCCGGACCCAGCAACACCGACATCTCGCGTTTGAACTGCGGGTCGGCGACGTCGTAGCAATGGCTGGGAATGTGCTCGAGCTTTTTCTCGGGCGTGGCGAAGTTGAGCAGCAGCAGCCCCACCACCAGCGTGGTGACGACCGTGGCCACGATGATCCATGTCATGCATCCAACTCCGGTTCCCCTGCCATCGACAGCCCCAAGCGGCCGGCATTCTGGCAAGGCGGGCGGCATGGGGGCCGTGAAGGGGGATGCGTCCGGCGTCTGCGCGTGTCCGTGCCGGCCCAGGTGCTGGCCGGCACCGCGCACCGATACCGGTGGCAGGCCTGCGGCGTGCCTCAGCTCAGCGCGGGCGGGTCAGGAATGCTGCCGGAACCTGCGCGGTGAGCCAGACGCCGTTGTCGGCCTGGAAGAACCGCAGGCCGTCGCGATGCATGCGCCCGGCGTCGACCTGCAACACCACCGGCTCGCCGTAGCGCTGCCCCACCGATGCGGCGGTCTGCGGGTTGTCGGACAGATGCACATGGTGACGCTGGCCGGGGCGCAAACCCTCGGCCATGATCGCTTCGAGAAAGCGCGTGGCGGTGCCGTGATACAGCACCTCGGGCGGCACCCTGGCTTCGAGCTGCAAGGCCACGGTTGGCGTGGAATGCCCCTGCACTGCGCGGATCCGCTGCCCATCGGCAGACAGCGCAAAGCGTTTCTTGTCGCTGCCGGCGACCACCGCCTGGATCAGCTCCAGATCGAGCGCGGTGCCGTGGGCCCGGGCGCCGGCAATCAACGCGTCCAGTTCGGCCCAGCCCTCCGAGTCGAGCGTGAGTCCGATCGCCTGCGGCTCGTGGCGCAGCACGAAACTGAGGAACTTGCTGATGTCGGTGTGGTGCTTGCTCATGCGGCGGCGCCCAAAGCGTCCTTGCGGCCAGTGATGCCGGCAATTTTGACGCATCCAGGGGGCCAACGCGCGTGCTTGAGCCGTGGTGCCCGGCGGTGCCGGGACTGGTGCTATGTGACCCGGGGCATCGGCAGATTCCCCCGGGCTGCGTGCATTCATCGAGACGCTCAGGCAGGTGCTGCCGTAGCGAGTGCCGGGCGTCACTGGCAGAAACCAGCAGTTGCGCTGTTGCCCGCGGCCGCAAGCACCACACCGACGACTGCCGGAAGCGGGCTGAAGCGCGCGCCGCTGCCGGCCGTTGCCAGGCCTGTGTATGCGCCGAAATGCTTACATGCGTCACACAAGCACGCACCTATACTTCCGGGGTGTCCCACCCACAAGGTTCTGACTGCATGAGCGCACCCCCAACGTCTCCGATCGCCGCCGGTTCTGGCGCAGCCCCCGGTAGCCTTCGCCGTTCGGTGTCCAACACGCTCAAGGGATCGGCCGGCAATCTGGTCGAGTGGTACGACGTCTACGTCTACTCGGTGTTTGCCACCTACTTCGAATCGCAGTTCTTCTCCAAGGAAGATAAGAACGCCACGATGTTCGTGTGGGCGATCTTTGCGATGACCTTTTTGATGCGCCCGATCGGTGCGTGGTACTTCGGCCGCTTCGCCGACCGCTACGGCCGCCGGCTGGCGCTGACCATCTCGGTGTCGATGATGGCGCTGTGCTCGTTCGTCATCGCGGTGACGCCGACGGTGGCCACGATCGGCATCGCCGCGCCGATCATCCTGTTGCTGGCGCGCCTGCTGCAGGGCTTTGCCACCGGCGGCGAGTACGGCACCAGCGCCACCTACATGTCCGAGGCGGCGATTCCCGGCCGGCGCGGGTTCCTGTCTTCGTTCCATTACGTCACGCTGGTTGGCGGGCACGTGCTGGCGCAGACCACGTTGCTGGTGATGCTGCATTTCTTCGATGCGCCGCAGGTGTCCGAGTGGGGCTGGCGCGTGGCATTCGGCCTGGGCGGCATCGGTGCATTGGTGGTGTTCTGGCTGCGCCAGACCATGGACGAGTCGCTGAGCTCCGAATCCATCGCCGATTCGCGCACCGGCAAGGCCAAGGCGTCGGGCTCGATGCGCGAGCTGTTCGTCAATCAGTGGCGCCCGCTGCTGCTGTGCTTCCTGATCACCGCCGGCGGCACGATCGCGTTCTACACCTATTCGGTCACCGGGCCGAAGATGATCCAGACCGCGTTCGCCGGTGGCGACGTGATGGCCGGCACCATCATCAACCTGGTCGCGCTGACGGTGCTGATGCTGATGCAGCCGGTTGGCGGCTGGTTGTCGGACATCGTCGGGCGCAAGAGCCTGCTGGTGTTCTTCGGCATCGGCGGGGTGCTCTACACCTGGTTCCTGGTGATGGAGCTGCCCAAGCAGACCGACTGGCTGACCGCGTTCGCCATCCTCACCGTGGGCTTTGTGATCCTGACCGGCTATACCTCGATCAATGCGGTGGTGAAGGCGGAACTGTTCCCCACCCATGTGCGCGCGCTGGGCGTGGGCCTGGGCTATGCGTTGGCGAACTCCGCCTTTGGCGGCACCGCGCCGCTGTTGTACCAGGCCTCGTTGAAGACCGGTCACGTCAGCGAGTTCGTGATCTACGCGACAGCGGTGATCGCGGTGTCGTTGGTGGTCTACATGTTCTTCCTGACCAACAAGGGCAGCAACTGGCTGGACGACGAAGCGGCGATGCATCAGCGCAAGCGCTGATGCTCTGCCCTTCTCCCGTCGGGAGAAGGGCCCCGAAGGGGCGGATGCGGGGCGCCTCCGGTGACTGGCACGCCGACTGTGGTGAGCGCGTCGCCACGCGCCGCAAGGTGAAGCATCGATCCTGCGGTCGTGGATTGGTACACGACCCCTCACCCCAACCCGCACCGCGCCCCGGCCCGCGCCAGCAGCGGGGGCGCTCCAAGGCACGCGCGCCAGTGGCGCGCAGGCAGTGCCTTATCGCCCCGCAGGGAGAGGGGCCAAGGGCGGACGAGTACCGGCGTTTGCCTGGGAATGCGGCGCCGTCTGCGCAAACACGCTGTAACGCAAGCCGATCAACCCCAGCAGCGCTTCATCGCGATGTGCACCCGCCGGCACCTTGCCGACGCGCGCCAGCGACGCATCCAGCCGCGCACGTAGTGTGTCCGGCGCAGGCAGCGGGCGCCTGTGCGCGATCTGTTGCCGGTAGTGCGCGGCAACATCGGCCAGGATCGCGTTCACCGCCTCAACGCTCGGCTGCGGCAAACCATGCCGCGCGCTGCGCAGTTGCAGGATGTTCAAGCCCACGCGGACTTCGTTGAGCATATCCACCGAGGCCAGCTCGCTGCCTTCCGGTGTCAATGCCAGCCGGGGCGCGAGCAGGCCGAGCAGGTCCAGCATGCGGGCGGCAAAGTGCTGCCGGTCCTGCGCGCCGCGGCCTTCGGCGGCATCGGCCAGCGTGCGCCAGCCCTGGCGCACCAGCCGGCGCGCGCTCCATTCGGCGCCCACCGAGCGGAACAAGCGCGTCAGCACCACGGCAAATCCAATCCCCAGCACCATCGCCACCGCCGCGTTGACGAAGCTCTGGATATTGGCGTTGTAGGTGTTCTGCAGGCTCAGCAGCGCGGTGAGGTTCACCACCAGCGGCAGCGCGATCAGCATGGTCTTGGGGCGATGCAGCAACGCGCCGATCGGCAGGAATACCGCCGCCAGTACCAACACCAGCATCGGGAAATCGTGGATGGCCGGGAAGATGCCGAACAGATAGATGCCGGCGACCACGCTGGCCACCACCGCCCAGGTCAGGAACGACAGCATGCTCGGCGCCGGGTCGTCCTGCGCGGCGAAGAATGCGGCAGTCACCGCCGCCATCATCGCGCCGTTGCCGCCGCCTTCCCAGCCGATGCCGATCCACAGCACGCAGTACGCCATCAACGCAAAGCCCGCGCTCAGGGCGGAAAACGCGGCCATGCCGTAATCGATATGGCGGGGGGTACTGGCAGCTGCCGGTGCGTCGGTTGTGTTGCGCGGTGACCAGGTCAGGCGCTGCAGCAACGAGGATTGCGTGCGCGAACGCACAGCAGCTTCGCTTTGTTCAGTGTCAGCCCGTTCGGATGATTCCACCGTTGCAGCTTGTCTCGCCGCAGCCGGCATCGCGCGCAGCACCGGCGTCGCCGTGCCGTGCACCACCGCCTGCTGCAGCGCGCGGCAGTCCTGCCACAGGTCGAGCAGCTCTTCCAGCCGCAGCAGCAGGCTGGCCAGCAGCAGATGCTCGATGTCCTGATCCACCACCGGGCGCAGTGCGGCGATGCGTGCGCGCAAGGCGCCGACGTCCGCATCGCTGGGTGCGTCCTCGCCCTGGTCCACCCAGGCTGCGACGTCCTCCAGCAGCGCGGCGGTGGCGAGCGGCAACGCAGACCCATCGCGCTGCAACGCATCCAGCCGATCGGCCATCGACGACAGCACCGGCAGCAGCATCAGCATGCGTGCGCGCAGTTGTTCCAGCGTGGGGACGGCACCGGCATGGCGTGGGTCGTCGTGGCGGACGAAGGCAATCAAGGCCTCGAACTGCACCAGATCGGCGGCCAGCCGATTGCGCGGTGCCTGCGACGGGCCGCGCTGCAGCACCTGCCGGCACCATTGCGCGGCGTCCTGCATCCAGTTGCCGATGCGCGCGGTGAGCATCGGCTTGACCGAGGCGGGGAAGACCAGTGCGGCGAACAGCACCGCCATCACCGTGCCCAGGATGATCTCCTCGCTGCGCGCCACCACGGTGTCGAAGATGCCCTCCGGCGCGGTCACCGCCGGGAAGCCGATGAAGGCGGTGGTGTAGCCGGCCAGCAAAAACGCATAACCGCGCGGGCCGCGATTGAGCAGCGCCAGGAACAGGCAGGCCGACAGCCATAACGCCATCGCCGCACTGAGCAGCAGCGGCGTCTCCACCAGGTTCGGCAGCATCACCAGGGTGGCCGCGCCGGCCAGCAAGGTGCCGAGCACGCGGTACACGCCCTTGGCGCGGGTAGGGCCGAGCAGCGGCTGGGAGACGATGTAGACCGTGGCCATCGCCCAGTACGGCCGCGACAGGTTGCCGGCCAGCCCCACGTACAACGCCGCGATCGAGGCGGCGAAGGTCTTGGCCGAAAACAGCCAGGCCTGGCGATCGCGGAGCAGCGCACTCATCGCGCGGTAGTCGGGTCGGTGCGGCCGGCGGCTGCTTCCCAGCCGCCGCCCAGCGCCAGGAACAGCTGCAGTTGATCCTGCGAGACCTGCGCCTGCGCATTGGCCAGCGTCATGTCGGCGGTGGCCAGCGTGCGCTCGGCATCCAGGCTGGACAGATACGGCGTGCGCCCGCCCTGGTACAAGCGCCGGTTCTGCGCCGACGCCAGGTCGGCCTGTTGCTGCGCCTGTTCCAGCAGATGCAGGCGGTCCAGATCCTGCGCGTAACGCGACAAGGCGGTCTGCACCTCGCGCAGCGCCTGCAGCACGGTGTTGTCGAACTGCGCCAGCGCCGCGTCCGCGCCGGCTTCGGTGGCGCGCACGCGCGCACGCGCACCGCCGGATGGCAGCGTCCACGAGATCAGCGGGCCGAACGACCAGGCATGCGTGGCCGGCTCACCGAAGTCGGCCAGCAGGCCGGTGGCACCGATCGAGCCGCCCAGACGGATATCCGGATACAGCTCGGCGGTGGCCACGCCGATGCGCGCGGTGGCTGCCGCCAGCCGGCGTTCGGCCTGGCGCACATCCGGGCGACGCGCCAGCAGCGCGCGGCCGTCGCCGATCGGAATCGGGCGCTGCAGGGCCGGCGCGTGCGCACAGTCGTCCACGCCGGCCGGCACCTCGCCGGGCATCTTGCCGAGCAGCGCGGCCAGTTGGTAACCGGCGGCCTGGCGGCGCGCGCGCAGCGGCGGCAGCGCCGCTTCCAGCATTGCCACCTGCGCGGTGGCGCGGGCCAGATCGGGCGGGGTGCCGCGGCCGGCAGCGATCAGGCGCTGAGTGATGTCGCGGCTGCGCTGCTGCAACTGCAGCGAATGCTCGGCCACGTGCAGCTCGTGGTTGGCGTGGCAGATCTCCACGTAGCTGCCGGCCACCTGCGCGGCCACGTTGACGCGCGCCAGGTCGATCGCGGCCTGGGCGACCTGCGTGTCGGCCTGCGCGGCCTCGGCACCGCGTTGCAGCTTGCCGAACAGATCGAACTGATACGACACCCCGAACTTGCCGTCGGCCAGGTTGAACACCGGCAGTTTTTCCTGCTGCAGGAAGGCCTCGGCCGAGACCTGCGCGCGGCTGACGCCGGCCTCCACCTCGTAATCGAAACCGCCCGCGTCCAGCGCCTGTTCGTACACCGCGGCGGCGCGGCGCAGGTTGGCACCGGCCACCTTCAGCTCGACGTTGTCGCGCAAGGCCTGTTCGATCAGGCCATCCAGCATCGGGTCCTGGTACAGCGCCCACCAGCGTGCCGGCAGCGGCGCGCCGGCCTGCACCTGGTCGTTGCCGGTGTCGCCAAACGCGGCATTGGCGGCCGGGCGCTGGTAGGCCGACTCCGCCGGCACCGCGTAGTTCGGGCCGACCGTGGTGCAGGCGCTCAATGCGGCCAGCAGCGTGGCCAGTCCCAGGGGACGCAATACGGTGCGGTTCATGGCGCGGCCTTGGCCTGCACGCGGGCAGGCGGGGTGGCGGCGTCGCGCACGGCGTCCGGCAGGATGGTCACGGTGGCGGTGCGCCCGGCGATCAGCTGCACATGCGCCGGCACCCGATCCAGCACGATGCGCACCGGGATGCGCTGCGCCAGCCGCACCCAGTCGAATGCCGGGGTGACGTTGGGCAACGCGCCGGCGCTGCCGCTGCGGTAACGGTCCTCGATACCGGCGGCGATGCTCTGCACATGCCCGTGCAAGGTGGCCGGCTCGCCCATCAGGTGCACGTCCACGCGCTGGCCGGCATGCACGCCCTGCAGGCGGGTCTCTTCGAAATAGCCGTCGACGCGGAACGAGCCGGTATCCAGCACCGCCACCACCGGGTGCCCGGCGCTGACGTAATCGCCCACGCGCACGGTGCGGTCGCTGACATGGCCGTCGGCCGGGCTGCGCACCTGCGTGCGGTCCAGGTTGAGCTGGGCCAGGTCCACCGCCGATTGCGCGGTGGCCACCGCCGCCTGCGCTTTCTGCACATTGGAGCGGCGTACCTCGGCATCTTCGGCAGCCACCAGGTCCTGCAGGCTGCGGTCGCGCGCGATCTCGCGGCGCAACTGGCTCAAGGTGGCCTGGCGCTCGGCCAGCGCGGCGCGCGCCTGTTCCAGCGCGATCGCATAGCGTGCGCGGTCCACCACGAACAGCAACTGCCCGCGCCGCACCGCCTGGTTGTCGGCCACCGCCACGTCCTCCACCAGCCCGGACACATCCGGCGCCACCTGCACCACATCGGCGCCCACGTGCGCATCGCGCGTCCACGGCGCTTCCATGTAATAACGCCACAGGTGCTGCAGCACCACGGCCGCCACCACCACCATTGCCAGGGTCAACAGCGCCGGCCCCGCGTTCTTGATCAGCTTTTTCACGATTGCATCCAACGGGTAAGGGAAAACAGGCCGCCCAGCAGCGCGATGTACAGCGCCAGGTTGAACAGCGCCGGGTGCCAGATATGCCGGTACGCACCGGCCCGGGTCAGCAGCGCGCCGATGGCGCTGTTGAGCAGGTAGGCCAGCGTCATCAACGCCAGCAAGGTGGGAACGAACACACCGTAGAGACTGAATTCGCCGTACATCGGGCACATCCTGGGCAAGGGGGAACAACCACGTCCGGCGCCGTGCGCAATGCGCACCGGGCCATCCGGAACATCACAACCGGCGTCGCAGCGCGACGCCCGACAGCGGGCTCAGTCGGACTGACTCAGCCGCGCGTGCGCCTGCGCGATCTGCTCCCACAAGGTCAGCACCACCTGCACCTGCGCCTCGCTGAGCGCGCCAAACACCTCCGCGCGCAGCGCATCCAGGCGGATCTCGATACGCCCGACCAGCGCCTGGCCTGCGTCGGTGAGCCACAGCTGGTTGGCGCGGCGGTCGCTGCTGTCGGCCTCGCGGCGCACCAGCGCCTGCGCGCACAACTTGTCCAGCAGCCGCACCAGGGAGGGGCCTTCCATGCCCAGTTGCTGGGCCAGCGCCACCTGGCGGATGCCGCCGCCGGAGCGGCCGATCATCAACAACGGCCCGGTGCAGGCGCTGGACAGCCCGAATTCGGCAAATGCCTGGTCGGCCAGCCGCTGCCACTGGCGGGCGGCGACCAGCAGGCCGGAGCTGAGCTGGGCGCGGGGAGAGAGAACGCTGTTCGTCATAATAGATAGGATGCTATCAATTCAACAATGAATCAATAGTCACTGAACCCGGGCAAGCCGGCGCAACCGCCACTGGGGCCGCCGGCCCGTCCTCGGGTACCATGCTCGCCCCCTTTGGGTGCACCCTGCGCATGAGCCAGTCCGACCAGCCCGATTCCCCCGTCACCCAGGCCCAGGCCGAAGATGCCGTGCGCACCCTGCTGCGCTGGGCCGGCGAAGACCCGGCCCGCGAAGGCCTGCTGGATACCCCGCGCCGGGTTGCCGAAGCCTATGGCGACTGGTTCAGCGGGTACCGCGAGGAACCGCGCGAATACCTGGAACGCACCTTCGAGGAAGTGGCCGGCTACGACGAGCTGATCGTGCTGCGCGACATCTCCTACGAAAGCCATTGCGAGCACCACATGGCGCCGATCATCGGCAAGGTGCACGTGGGCTATCTGCCGCGCGGCAAGGTGGTCGGCATCAGCAAGCTGGCGCGCGTGGTGGAAAGCTATGCGCGGCGCTTCCAGGTGCAGGAAAAGATGACCGCGCAGATCGCCCAGTGCATCCAGGATGTGCTGCAGCCGCGCGGCGTCGGCGTGGTGGTGGAAGGCTCGCACGAATGCATGACCACCCGCGGCATCCACAAGCGCGGCGTCAGCATGGTGACCTCCAAGATGCTGGGCAGCTTCCGCGAGGACGCGCGCACCCGCGCCGAGTTCCTGCAGTTCATCGAAGTGGGCGGCAAGCGTTGAGGCAGCCGTTGCCGTCGCCATGAAGCACCAGGCACGTATCGCCGGCTATCGCCAATTGCGCGAGCAGCCGGTGTGGAAACTGCTGGCCGCCGACCACGCGCCGGAGCTGATCGGCCTGCTGCAGACGGTGTTGCTGGACGGCGAACGCCGCCTGCCCTCGGCCGTGCTGCACGAGCGCCTGCAACGCCAGCTCGACGCGCTGCGCGCCGACGAACTCTCGCGCGAGTTGCCACGCACCGCGCAGGCCTATCTGGCGCATTGGCTGGCGCAGGGCTGGCTGGAACGCCGCCTGCCCGAGGGCGCGGCCGAAGAAGAATACGAGCTGTCGCGCGCGGCCACCCAGGCCATCCGCTTCATCGTCGGCCTGCGCGAGAGCAGCAGCAGCGCCACCGAAAGCCGCCTGTCGCTGGTGATCCAGCAGCTGGTGCAGCTGGCGGGCCAGACCGAAGCCGACCCGGAGCTGCGCCTGGCCGCCCTGCGCGAAGAACGCGCGCGCATCGATGCCGAGATCGAACGCGTGGCCTCCGGCCGCGTGGCCGCGCTGGATGGCAAGCGCGCGCTGGAGCGTGCCCGCGACCTGATCCATCTCTCCGACGAGCTGGCCGAAGATTTCCATCGCGTGCGCGACGATTTCGAACAGCTCAACCGCCAGTTCCGCGAACGCATCATCGACGACGAAGGCGCGCGCGGCGACGTGCTGGAGCAGCTGTTCAACGGCGTGGACGTGATCGCCGACAGCGAGGCCGGGCGCACCTTCGAGGCGTTCTGGAGCCTGCTCAACGACACCCAGCAAAGCAGCCAGCTCGATCAGGCGCTGGATGCGCTGCTGGCACGCGGTTTCGCGCGCAAGCTGGACCGGCGCGAGCGCGCCTTCCTGCGCGGGTTGACCGGCACGCTGCTGGAGCGCGGCGGCGAGGTGCACACGGTGATGCAGCACTTCGCCCGCAGCCTGCGCGGTTTCGTGCAGAGCCGCGGCTATCTGGAGCAGC
This sequence comes from Xanthomonas sp. WHRI 7065, assembly GCF_040203115.2. Taxonomy (NCBI): domain Bacteria; kingdom Pseudomonadati; phylum Pseudomonadota; class Gammaproteobacteria; order Lysobacterales; family Lysobacteraceae; genus Xanthomonas; species Xanthomonas sp. WHRI 7065. The sequence continues at coordinate 4,932,107 of NZ_CP168194.1, read as the reverse complement.
GCCGGCTCAATCAATTGCTCAAGCAGGCGCAGGGCGAAGCCTTACAGCTGCGCGACAGCCTGCACGCCACCACCGCCACCGGTTACACCCAGGCGTTGAGCGCGGCCCGCCTGCGTTCGCTGTCGCAATGGCGCCTGCACGACCCGCGCCTGACCCAGGTCGATGGCCGCGTGCAGGCCGCCGATGCGGCAGACATCTCGCTCGACAGCGTGGGCGATCTGGTCGCGCAATCGGAAATCGACGTGCGCAGCCTGCGCCGCGACCTGCACGAGCTGCTCGGCCAACGCCCGCGCCTGACCATCGGCGATGCGCTGCAGCAGCGTCCGGCCGCGCAGGGCCTGGGCAGCGTGATCGGCTACCTGTCGCTGGGCACGCGCCACGGCGTGGTGATCGATGGACAGATGGAAACGGTGCAATGGGAAGGCGGCGACGGCGCCCTGCGGCGCGCACGCATTCCGCTGGTGTGGTTCACCCGGGAGAAACGCAATGAACTGGACTGAGGACACCCGCCTGGATGCGGACGAGGACAGCGGCGCGTCGGTCGATGCCGGCCGCACGCCGCTGACGGAGACATCGCCTGCACAGCCGCGCGGCGAACTGTTCCTGGGCGACACCGGCACGCTGCCGTTCGACGCGCGGCGCGCGCTGTGCCAGCTGTTGGCCGGCCCCAGCATCGATGCGCAACGCCACGGCGCGTTGTGGCCTGCGCTGCTGCGCAACGAGGCGGCGATCCGCCAGGTGTTGTGCGAGCTGTTCCTGGAGCTGGTGCTGGACCGCGAGGGCGGGGTGGCCTTCACCCGGCAGGCCGACACCGCCGAGCTGGAATCGCCGACCCTGCTGCGCAGCGCCCCGCTGACCTTCATCGAGTCGGTGCTGCTGCTGTTCCTGCGCCAGCAACTGGCCGAAGCCGATACGCGCGGCGAGCGTGCGGTGGTGGACGAGGCGCAGTTGGTGGAGGCCTTGTCGGTCTACGAGAAGAACGTGTCCACCGACCGCGCCGGATTCGCGCGACGGGTGCTGACGGCGATCGGCAAGATGCGCGAGAACCAGTTGCTGTCGCGGCTGCGCGGCAGCGAGGAGCGCTACGAGGTCTCGCCGGTGCTGAAGTTGCTGTTCTCGGCCGAAGACGTGCAGGCCCTGGTGGTGGCGTATCGCGGCTTGCGCGAGGGTGACGTTGCGCTCGACTAAGTGCCTTCTCCCCTCGGGAGAAGCTGCCCGAAGCGCGGATGAGCGGACGGCCGATCGCAATGCCCGATGTATGGCGCCCGGGATGCGCGGAGTTTGTGTAGTCGTGCGTTGTGCGACGGATGTCGGCTCTCACGCCCGATCAAACGCGATCACTTTTCCACGGGCTGCAGCAAGGCATCCAGCTCCCTTATCCGCCGCCGCCGCCGCCCCACGTCAACGCAGACCACCGCACCCGTAGGAGCGGCCCCGGCCGCGAAGGGGCCGTACCGAATCGCTCCCAGACCACAGCACCGCCACCAGCCCAGCAACACGCAACACCCCGCTACAAACAGTCCTGATGTGAGTCGTCTTCAGCGTTACCCGTCATCCCGTTTTGGTGAGTGAGCCATGAATTCCCAGTCCAACCTGTCGCCGGCGCAGCCGGGCGCGTCCCTGTTCACTGATTCGCTTGCCGAGCAGCGCGCGCAGCAGTTCCGCATGCGGCGGTTGCAGGTGCACAACTGGGGCACGTTCAACGGCTTGACCGAGGTGCCGATCGCCGAGAAGGGCTTCCTGTTCGTCGGGCGCTCCGGGTCGGGCAAGTCGACCCTGCTGGATGCGATGTCGGCGTTGCTGACCCCGCCCAGCATCGTCGACTTCAACGCCGCCGCACGCGAGGCCGAGCGCAGCGGGCGCGATCGCAGCCTGGTGTCGTATGTGCGCGGTGCCTGGGCCGATCAGCAGGACAGCGCCTCGGGCGAGATCGCCACCCAATACCTGCGCAAGGGCGCCACCTGGTCGGCGCTGGTGCTGGAATACCGCAACGCGCACGGCGAGACGGTCAGCCTGATTCGCCTGTTCTGGATCGCCGGCAGCGGCAATGCCGCGGCCGATGTGCGCCGCCATTACATGGTCGCGCCGCGCAGCTTCGATGTGGCCAGCGAGCTGGATGGCTTCGATCTGGATCTGCGCAGGCTCAAGGCACGTCTTGGGGAGGAGGTCGCGCATTTCGACGGCTTTGCCGGCTACGCAGAGCGCTTTCGGCATGCGCTGGGCATCGGCAACGAGATGGCGTTGCGGTTGCTGCACAAGACCCAGTCGGCCAAGAACCTGGGCGATCTCAATGTGTTCCTGCGCGGCTTCATGCTGGACGAGCCGCGCACGTTCGAGGCGGCCGACCGGCTGGTGGAGGACTTCGCCGAACTCGATGGCGCACACCATGCGGTGGTCACCGCACGCCGGCAGGTGGAAACACTCAGCCCGGCACGCGAGCACCATGCGGCGCTGATGGCCCTGCGCCACAGCGTCGGCGAGTTGCGCGAGCTGCAGCTGGGCGTGGACAGCTACCGCGAACAGCAGCGTCTGGCCTTGCTGGAGACGCGCCTGCAAGAACTCGACAGCCAGGACCGCGGGTTGGCCGGTGAAGAAGGCCAGCGGCGTGAGTCGCTGGACAATCACGAACAGAAGCTCGCCGGGCTGGAACGCGAACAACGCGCCGCCGGTGGCGAGCAGATCGAGGAACTCGAACGCGAGCGCGCCCGGGTCGAGCGCGAGCGCGACGAGCGCCTGCGGCGGCGCGTGCAGATCGAACAGGCCTGCCGCCAGCTCGGCACCGCCCTGGCCGCAGGCGCCAGCGGCTTTGCCGAGCAGATCGCGTACGCGCAGACCGTGCTCGAGAACGGCAAGCACGACGCCAGCGCGCTGGATGAGGCGATCGCCGAGCGCATGGGTGCGCGCCGCGACGATGAGCGGCGCTTTGCCGAGATCCGCGCCGAACTGGATGCGTTGAAGCGCGCGCCGTCCAGCATGCCGGCACCGATGCAGGCCTTGCGCGCGCGCCTGTGCGAGGACACCGGCATTGCCGAAGCGGCGTTGCCGTTCGTCGGCGAACTGGTGCAGGTGCGCGAGGATCAATCTGCCTGGCGCGGTGCGATCGAGCGCGTGCTGAGCGGTTTTGCGCAGTCGCTGCTGGTGGACGACCGCCATTACGCGCAGGTCAGCGAATGGGTCAACCGCACCCAGCTCGGCACGCGGCTGGTGTATTTCCGGGTGCGCCGCAACGATGCGCTGCATGCGCGCACGCCGGATGCGCGTGCATTGCCGGGCAAGCTGCAGCTGCGCGAGCATGCCTTCACCGAGTGGCTGCGCAACGAGTTGATGCGTCGCTTCGACTACGAATGCGTCGACAACGCCGCCGCGCTGCGCAATGCCGACCGCGCCATCACCCGCGAAGGGCAGGTCAAGCATCCCGGCGACCGTTATGAAAAGGACGACCGCCATGCGGTCAACGACCGCAAGCGCTGGTTGCTGGGCCACGACAACCGCGACAAGCTCAAGGTGTTCGAGCGCGAAGCGCAGACGCTTGCCCAGCGCATCGCCAGCTGCGATGCCGACGTGGCCGCGCTGCGCAAGCAACGCGAGCAGGACCAGGAACGGCAGCTGGCCGCGCACACGCTGGTCGAGCGCGACTGGGACGAGATTGATGTCGGCCCCAAGCTGCAGCGCCTGAGCGATATCGACGAACAGCTGCAGCAGCTGCGCGAAGGCAACAGCGGCCTGCGCGCGCTCGGCCAGGCGATCGAGACTGCACGCACCTTGCGCGACCAGGCCAAGCGCACCTACGAGGACGTGCGGCTGGAGCGCGCGCAGCTGGCACGCGAGCGGGTCCGGCTGGAACAGCAGCACGCTGCCTGTGCCAGCCGTGCCGGCACCGCCGCGCTCACGCCCACCCAGCTGCAGGGCCTGCGCGAGCGCCTGGCGGCGTTGGCACCGCTGTCGCTGGACAATCTGGAGGCGCATTTCCGCGTGGTCGAGCGTGGCCTGGCCGAGCAACTGGCCGAGAGCCAGGGCCGCGACAGCCGGCTCAGCGCGCAGCTGCTCGACTGCTTCCGCAAGTACTGCCAGCAATGGCCGGAGGACAGCGGCGATTTCACCGTGAGCCTGGCCAGTGCCGACGATTTTCTCGCGCGCCTGGATCGCCTGGAGAGCGATGGCCTGCCGCGCCACGAGCACCGCTTCTTCGATCTGCTGCAGACCCAGAGCAAGAACAACCTGCTGGCCCTGCAGCGCCACACCGCCGAGGCCCACAAGGGCATCAAGCAGCGCATGGACGAGGTCAACGCCAGTCTGGAGCAGGTGCCGTTCAATCGCGGCACGCTGCTGACCATCGAGGTCAGCGACCGTCGCCTGGGCGAGGTGCAGGAATTCCAGCAACAGCTGCGCGCGGTGCTGTCGCATCAACAGACCGAAGACCGCGCACTGGCCGAAGCGCAGTTTTCCACCCTGCGGGAGTTAGTGGCACGCCTGGGCGCGCAGGAACCGGACGCACGCCGCTGGCGCGAGCAGGTGCTGGACGTGCGCCAGCATGTGGAATTCATCGGTGTCGAATTGGATGCGCAGACCCGCGCGCAGGTGGAGATCTACCGCAGCGGCGCCGGCAAATCCGGCGGTCAGCGCCAGAAGCTGGCAACCACCTGCCTGGCGGCCGCATTGCGCTACCAGCTCGGTGGCGAAGACGGCGAACTGCCGCGCTACTGCGCGGTGGTGCTGGACGAAGCCTTCGACAAGGCCGACAACGAATTCACCGCGCTGGCGATGAACATCTTCGAGAACTTCGGTTTCCAGATGGTGGTGGCCACGCCGCTGAAATCGGTGATGACGCTGGAGCCGTTCATCGGCGGTGCCTGCTTTGTGGAAATCAGCGGCCGGCACAACTCCGGCGTGCTGCTGATCGAATACGACGAGCAGGCGCAGCGACTCCAGTTGCCCGAGCGCTCGCGCGGGGACGAGGCCGCTGCAGCGTTGACGGAACAGGCGGTGAGTGCTGCGCAGCGCGAGGATGCACCGCGTTCGACGCAGGGTGAAACGCGGATAGACAGCACCGGTGCCGTCTCTGGCGCTGAGGGCGCGGCACTTCAGGACGTCCCTGCACAGGACGACGTAGCAGCCGGGGCGAGCAAGCGCGCCAGCAAGGTCGCGCCGGCATCGACGCCGGCCGTTCAAGCCGCGCCGAAGCCATCAAAAACAGTCGCTGCCAGCGCACGTGCGGGATCAGGCAAGTCGGCAGCGGCGAAGGCCGCAGCGGGCAAGGCCGCATCTGCCAAGACTGCACCAGCCAAACCTGCATCAGCCAGGGGTGCATCGCCTGCGGCGGGCACAGCGCGCAAGCCGGCAACGCCGACCAAACCGGCCAAAACGCCAGCGAACACCGGGACGGCATCCAGGCGCGCGACCGCGTCCGTCAAACCGACTGCCAGGCCGAACAAAGCCGCGACAACAGCGGCAGCGCCGAAAAAGCCCGCTGCCAAGTCGACGGTAGCGACCAGGCGCGCCACCACATCGCTGGGTGGCGCAACCAAGGCAACCAGGGCAACTGCGGCGCGCAGCGCGGCCAGGCCCGCGCCAGCCAAGCCCGTGGCCAAGGCACGGGCTGCGTCCACGCGCGGATCTGCAGGCAAGCCGCGCGGAAAACGCTGAGCGCGCCACCTGGATGCCTGCGTCACCGCGCTGCGGTCGCAGGCGTCCAGGTCAGCAGCGCAGCAAGTGGGCGCGCGTAGATAAGAATCGTTATCATTATCGGCCCAGATGTGCCCGCTAGCGCACATCGTCCCGCTGAAGATCCCGATGACCCCACTGCCTGCGCCTCGCCACCTGTTGTTCGCGTCCCTGTTTGCCGCCATGCCGGCCGCTGCCCAGGAGGCCAGCCTGCTCGACGCCATCGTGGTCAGCGAAAAGCGCGCCCTGTACCGGCCGGAAAAGGCTGCCGGTGCCACCCGCACGCAGACGCCGGTGGAGCGCATTCCGCAGGCGATCCAGGTGGTGCCGCGTTCGGTCATCGACGAACAGCAGCTCACCCGGCTGGTGGATGTGGTGGCCAATGTCTCCAACGTGCAGCCCGGCGGCACCCAGGGCAATCGCTCGGAAACCTTCGTCATCCGCGGCTTCGAAGCGTCCTCGTATGCGGTCGACGGCATCCTGCTCAACCCGGCGCAGAACTTCACCGAGACCGTGCGCGATCTGGCCAATGTCGCCCAGGTGGAAGTGCTCAAGGGCCCGGCCGCGGTGCTGTACGGACGCGGCGAACCCGGCGGGGTGATCAATCTGGTCACGCTGCGCCCGGATGCGGTGTTCGGCGGCAACGCATCGGTGCAGGTGGCCGAACATGGCCTGCGCCGCGTGCAATCGACCGTCACCGGCCCGCTGAGCCCGACGCTGTCGGCACGGCTCAGCGCCGCCGCGCAGGAAACCGGCAGCTTTCGCGCCGCGCAGGCCGATGGCGATCGCGTGTTCGTGTCGCCCTCGCTGGCCTGGCGGCCGAACGCGCAGCTGCGCGCCGATCTGGATCTGGACTACACCCGCCAGACCAGCCCGGGCGATCGCGGGTTGGTCGCCATCGACGGGGTGGTGCGTGGCCCGGCGGAGCGCAGCTTCGGCGAGCCGTGGTCGCGCAATCACGGCACTTCGCGCACCGCACGCGGGCGCATCGAATATGACGCCAACGACTGGCTGACGCTGCGCCAGATCCTCAATCACCAGGACGGCGACAGCGGCCGCGACGTGGCCGACTTCACCGGCTTCAGCGCCGACCGCGCCTTCCTGCAGCGCCGCGCCGTGCGCCAGGACCAGCAGGTGCGCGCAACGACCTCGCAGACCGAAGCGCTGGCGCATTTCGCCACCGGCCCGCTGGGCCATCAGCTGCTGGCCGGCGCCGAGTACGTCGATGCGCATCGCCACACCGACGAAGCGCGCGCACCGCTGGCCCGCATCAGCGTGCGCAACCCGGTGCAGGGCCCCTTGCCGGGCAGCTATGTGCCGGCCCGCGAGATCGATGTCGATGCGCGCTATGCCGCGCTGTATGTGCAGGACCAGATCAGCATCGGCGAGCGTTGGGACGTGCTGGCCGGCGTGCGCTGGGATGACGTGCAGCAGACCACCATCGACAACGGCGCGCGCACCCGCGAAGACGGCCGGCGTGCATCGCCGCGCATCGGCGTGGTGTGGAAGGCGGCGCCGCAGCTGTCGTTGTACGCCAATACCTCCACGTCGTTCCGGCCGCGCAGCGCCACGCTGTTTTCCGGCGGCAGTGCACCACCGGAGACCGGCCGCCAGTACGAGCTCGGCCTGAAGAGCGCGCTGTTCGACAACCGCGTGCTCGCCACCGCCGCCGCGTTCCAGATCACCAAGGACAACGTCGCCACCAGCGATCCGGACAACAGCGGCTTCGTGCTGGTCACCGGCCAGCAACGCGTGCGCGGGCTGGAGCTGGACATCACCGGCGAGCTCACCCGGAACTGGCGGCTGATTCTGGGCGCCGGCTATCTGGATGCGCAGGTCACCCGCGACACCGTCATCCCGGCCGGCAACCGCCTGCGCGGCGTACCGCGGGTCAGCGCCAGTCTGTGGAGCACCTATCACGTCGCCAGCGGGCCGCTGTACGGCCTGACCCTGGGCGCCGGCGCGGTGCATGTGGGCGAGCGCGAAGGAGATCTCGCCAACAGCTATCGCATTGCCGGCTACACGCGCTTCGATGCCTCGGCGGCGTACCGCTTCGGTGGCCGTTACCAACTGGCGCTGATGCTGCGCAATGTCGCCAACCGTTTCTACATCGAGCAACCGGTGACGCAGACCACCAATTATCCCGGCGCACCGCGCACCTTGTCGGCGACGCTGAGTATGGATTTCTAAACGCCGTGCAGCAGATCCCAGCCCATCTTGCCGATCAGCACGATAACCAGCACCAGGAACAGGGTGCGGATCAGCGGCGTGCCGCCGCGTAGCGCCATCCGCGTGCCGGCGACCGCACCGGCCACGTTGGCCACCGCCATCGGGATGCCGATCGCCAGCATCACCTGGCCGCTGGGCAGGAAGAACGACAGCGCCGCCAGGTTGGTGGCCAGGTTCACCACCTTGGCCGCGGCCGAGGCGCGCAGAAAGTCCAGCCCGAAGAAGCGGATGAACAGGAAGATCAGGAAACTGCCGGTACCGGGCCCGAAGAACCCGTCGTAGAACCCGATCGCCGCGCCCATCGCCAAGGCAGTAATCAGTTCGCGCCGGCCGATCTGGCGTGGCCGATGCAGCGCACCGAAGTCCTTTTTGATCAGCGTGTAGACCAGCATCGCGATCAGCAGCACCAGGATCAGCGGCCGCACTGCCTGCTTGGGCATCAGGCTGACCGCGGTCGCGCCCAGAAACGAAAACGTAAACGCCGCCACCGTGGCGTACAGCACCGGCCGCCACGGAAAGCGCACGGTGCGCGCATAGCGCCATGCCGAGGCACCGGTGCCGAACATCGCGCTGAACTTGTTGGTGCCCAGGATCAGCGACGGCGCCTGCTGCGGCAGGGTGGCAAACAATCCCGGCAACTGGATCAGGCCACCGCCGCCGACCGCCGCATCCACCAGCCCGGCGACAAAAGCGATGCACAGCAGCCACGGCAACTCGGTGGGAATCAGTTCCAGCAAGGCGGCGCTCCGCACGACGGGGCGACAGCATAAACGCGCAGAAACTCCGACTCCCACTTCGCCGCTTCCCAATTCCCGCACAATCACCAGATGCCGACTTCCATACCCACCGATCCCTGTCCCTGCGGCCGCGCCGCCACCTACGCGCAGTGCTGCGGGCACTACCACGCCGGCGCTGCCGCGCCCGATGCCGAAACCCTGATGCGTGCGCGCTACAGCGCCTACGTCCGCCGCGATGTGGCGTACCTGCTCGCCAGCTGGCATCCGTCCACGCGCCCACCCGAGCTGTCGCTGGACGAGGGCGGCCGCACCACCTGGCTCGGCCTGACCGTGCAACGCGCCATCGAGACCGGTACCGACACCGCCGAAGTGGCGTTCCTGGCCCGCTACCGCATCGGCGGCGGCAGCGCGGTGCGCATGACCGAACACAGCCGCTTCGTGCGCGAAGACGGCCGCTGGTATTACCTCGACGCGCGCTGAGCACGGCCCGGCACTGTCGCTGCCGGGACACCACCAGGACGCGGCAGGGTCTAACGCTCGTCGGCACCTGCGTGCGGGCACCGCGCCGCTGCGGCCGCGGCCCTGGACGCTGCGGCCGATATCGGCCTGCCGGGCCCCTACCGGCCCTCGGTAACGTCGGTGGTCGGTCGTACTAGTGGGCGAAGGCGTGCAGGCCGCCGTCCACGGCAATCACCTCACCGGTCAGATAGCGTGCAAGGGGCGAGGCCAGATAGGCGACCAGATGAGCGATGTCGTCGGGTTCGCCGAAGTAGCCGATCGGCACATGGCGCGCGATGAAGGCCTGGCGCGCTTCCGGCGTGGGATGGAGCTTGTCCAGCACTTGTTCGGAGTTGATGCGTCCCGGTGCGATGGTATTAACCGTGATGCCCTCGGCCGCCAGCTGCGAGGCCATTCCCTTGGCCCAGAACTGCAGCGCTGCCTTCGCCGCGCCGGCGCCGTTGACCTCGCGGGGCTCCATGCTGCCGCTGAAGTTGATGATCCTGCCCCAGCGCCGGTGGCGCATGCCGCGCAGCAGGGCCTGGGTCATGCGCCGGGCACTGCCGAAGTTGAGCGCGAAGGCTTCGTCCCAGTCCGCATCGCTGGCCTCCAGCGCAAAAGGGCGTGCGCCACCGGCGGTATTGACCAGGATCTCGATCCGGCCCAGCGCTTGGCAGGCATCCCGGGCGATGCGCGTGATCTCGGTCGCGCTGGTGATGTCGCCGGGGATCACCAGCGGGCGCGGGTGACCCTGTGCCGCGATGTCGCTGGCCAGCTGTTCCAGCCTGTCGGCGCGGCGCGCGGTGATCGCCAGCTGTACCCCCTCGGCCGCCAGCACGCGGGCGATGCCGGCGCCGATTCCGGTGCTGGCGCCGGTCACCAGTGCCGTGTGTTCACGCAATTGCAGATCCATCGACAACGTCCGTCTGAGTGAGGGCCCCAGCCTGATCCGTTATCGAGCCGCGATAAACGCCGTTATCCTGCATTGATTGGCAACCAGGAGTGTTGAATGGATCTGCTGGACAGCATGCAGGTGTTCGTCCGCGTGGTGGACGGCGGCAGCCTCGCCGCGGCGGCGCAAGCGCATGGCATTTCCCCGACCATGGCTGGCAACCACCTGCGCGCCCTGGAGCAACGTCTCGGTCTGCAGTTGCTGGTGCGGACCACGCGACGGCAACGATTGACCGCGTTTGGCGAGGCCTACTACGGGCGTTGCCGGGAGATTCTTGAGCTGGTCGCCGATACACAGGTGCAGGCCGACGGTCAGCGCCTGGAACCGGCCGGGCCGCTGCGGGTCGCCGCACCGGTGTCGTTCGGAACTTATGGGCTCACGCCGGTGCTTGGCGAGTATCTGCAGCGCCATCCCCAGGTGAGCCTGGATCTGCAGCTCAGCGATCGGGTGCAGGATCTGGTCGACGAGGGCATCGATGTAGCCGTCCGCATCGGGGCGCTGGGCGAGTCCTCGCTGGTGGCGCGCGCGCTGCAGCCTTATCGCCTGTGGTGCTGCGCGACGCCGGCCTATCTGCACCGCAACGGTACCCCGCAACGGCTTGCCGAGCTGGCCGGGCACCAATGCCTGGGGATGGATGCCAAGGCGCTCGGCCAGTGGCAGGACTACACCGGCGAGCGAATCGGCCCGCTGTCGCGCGCGCAGTTGCATCTCACCAGCGGCCCGGCCTTGCACCTGGCGGCCTTGCAGGGCCTGGGCATCGTGCTGCAGCCGGCGTTCCTGTTGCGTGCCGACGTGGAAGCGGGCCGGCTGGTGCGGCTGTTTCAGGACCGGGAGCTGCACCGTCCACTAAGTGTGCTCTATCCCCAAACCCGCTGGCGCTCGGTCACGGTACGCAGCTTCGTCGATTTCCTGCTGGAGCGGTTTGCCTGAAGCCGCCGGGCGTCAGACGGACCCCGTGGCAACGCGCGTTGCCGGAGCCTGGCTGGAACGGCGAGCGTGCGGGGCGATCAATGCGCCGCGTTGCTGCTGCAATCACGCGAGCTGTCTCCATCGCCCGCGTGAGCTGACGCGATAGCCGGCACCCCCGTTCGTCCGACGAACGGCAGGCAAGGCCGTGCTTTCTCGACGCCACGTTCGCAGCCGATCCCGGAAGCTTGCCGCCTCGGCGGAGCTCGCCGCGGGGCGGACACGATGATGGCAACCTTCAATCTCTGGCAGTGGGTGCTTGTGGCCATCGTGGTGTTCGCGATCGTGCTGCCGGCGTGCCTGGCCACGGCACTGATCTGGTTCGGCCCCCGCCACGACGCCCCGCGCAGGGCGCGCGCCCGACGTATGTCCGACACCAGCCCCTCCAGCCCGGCGCTGTCGCTGCTGACCGGCATCACCGGCGACGGCAGCTAGGCGCGGCGATCGACGCGGCTGGGTTGCCGCGGCGTCCTCACCAAGCGGGCCGGACCAACGCCACTCCATTGGCGCGCAACATCACCCTTTGACTGGCGCTACATGGCCTCTGCGCCGCACTCACCCCTCTGAAAAGCGCGCGTACCGCACAGTCACCCCTGCGTGTCGCTGCCGACCACCGCAGCGCACGATACCGTCGCGACATCACGACCTGCACGCCTGCAACCAGCCAGGTTGGCTATCCTCGGCGGCTCGACCTGCCGCAGGAGCGCTCCACCGCATGACCTCCGTCCACACGCCGGCCATCGTGCCGTGATGCCGACCCGGCGCGTTCTGCCTGCGCTGTTGGCGCTGGCGCCGCTGATCGCCTGCGCCGATCCGGCCTTCGACCGCTGCCTGGCCGGCCTGCAGACCCAGGCCGCCGCCAAGGGCGTGGGGGCCGCCGACTTCCAGCGCTTCACCGCCGGCCTGGCGCCCGATCCCAGCGTGTTGCCGCTGCTCGATGCCCAGCCCGAGTTCACCACCCCGATCTGGGACTACCTCGCCAGCCTGGTCGACAGCCAGCGTGTCGCCGACGGCCAAGCCATGCTGGCCACCCACCGCGATTTGCTTACCCGCCTGTCCGAACAGACCGGGGTCGATCCGGCCACCATCGTGGCGGTCTGGGGCGTGGAGAGCGACTACGGCCGTGTCACCGGCAAGCGCCCGCTGCTGGTCTCGCTGGCCACGCTGTCGTGCGCGGGCCGCCGCCAGCCGTTCTTCCGTGGCGAATTTCTCGCCTTGCTCGGCCTGCTGCAGCAAGGCGATCTGTCGCCGGATGGCTTGACCGGCTCCTGGGCCGGCGCCTTCGGGCAGACCCAGTTCATGCCCTCGACCTATGCCCGCATCGCGGTGGACGGCGACGGCGACGGCCGCCGCGACCTGGTCGCCAGCATTCCCGACGCGCTGGCCTCCACCGCCAACTATCTGGTCAAGGCCGGCTGGGAGCGCGCCCGCTCCTGGGGCATGGAAGTCCGCCTGCCTGCCGGCTTCGATGCCAGCAAGGCCGGCCGCACCCGGCGCCAACCGCTGCAGGCCTGGCAAAACGCCGGCCTGCTCGGCACCGACGGCAAGGCGCTGGCACCGGCCGGTCTGCCCGCCGACACCCCGGCCGCCCTGCTGCTGCCGGCCGGTGCGACCGGCCCGGCATTCCTGGTGTTCCGCAACTACGACGCGATCTACGCCTACAACGCCGCCGAAAGCTACGCGCTGTCGATCGCCCTGCTCGCCGACCGGCTGCGCGGCGGCGCCGGCCTGGTCGCCGCCTGGCCCACCGACGACCCCGGCCTGGGCCGCCCCGAACGGCGCGAACTGCAGCAGTTGCTGCTGGCCCGCGGCCACCTGATCGGCGAGGCCGACGGCATGATCGGCACCGCCAGCCGGCGCGCCATCCAGGTCGAGCAGACCCGCCTGGGCCTGCAGCCGGCCGACGGCCGCCCCGGCCAACGCATCCTTACCGCCCTGCGCGCCGCCCCGCCGGTCGCCGGCGCGGCGGCCATCCGCGCCACGGCGTTCAAGCTGCCGGCCGCCTATCCCGCATTCGTCCAATCCCCCATCGTCCAGAAGGCACCCCCCATGTCCGACCTCACCGGCCTGCGCACAGGCGACTTCCACGGCTTTCCCTCGCTGTTGATCGACACCCCGTTCTCCACTGCGGCCATCAGCCTGTTCGGCGGCCAACTGCTGTCGTTCGTGCCCAAGGGCGGGCAGGACGTGATGTGGCTGTCGCCCACCGCCAAGCAGCCGCCCACCCCGATCCGCGGCGGCGCGCCGGTGTGCTGGCCGTACTTCGGCCGCCAGGACCAGACCGGCGAGGTCCCTGCGCATGGCTTCGTGCGCACCGTGCCCTGGCAGCTCACCGAGAGCCGGCGCGAGGACGACGGCACCCTGGTGCTCACGCTGACTCCGCCCAGCTTCGACGACCTGGCGCTGCGCCTGCGCATGACCCTGCGCATTGGCCGCACCCTTGAACAAAGCCTGATCACCGAAAACACCAGCCCGGCCCCGGTGCGCTTCACCCAGGCGCTGCACAACTACTTCCGCGTCGGCGACGCGCTCACCGTCAGCGTGCAGGGCCTGGACGGGCTGGACTACCTCGACAAGTACGAGAACTACGCCACCGCCCACCGCCAGCAGGGCGACTGGAGCCTGCGCGACCCACGCGACCCCGGCCGCAGCGACCGCATCTACACCAACGCCGGCGGCCGCTACACCCTGACCGACCCGGTGCTCGGCCGCCGCATCGTCATCGCCACCCAGGGCAGCCGCTCGCTGGTGGCCTGGAACCCGGGCCAAGAGGCAGCCGCCAAGATGGCCGACGTGGGCGAGGGCTGGCGCGATTACGTCTGCCTGGAAGCGGCCAACGCCGGCCCGGACGTCATCGAACTCGCCCCCGGTGCCAGCCACACGCTGACCCAGACCATCAGCGTCGAGTAAGCGCAAGTTGGCACCAGGATCGCCCAGATCCTGCGCTGCCTTCCAAAACAGGAAAGAAGCAGCACGGCTCCCTTCTCCCACCGGGAGAAGGGGCCCCGGCGGGGCGGACGAGGGTGCGGGCGAAGCCTCGTGTCACCTCACAATTCCTGTGGCTTCGTCCATACCCTCATCCCAACCCGCGCTCGGCGCCCCGGCCCACGCATGAGGCGCGGGCCCTTCAGGGCACGCGCGCCAGTGGCGCGCAAGCCATGCCTTCTCGCCCCGCAGGAGAGGGGCTTTGAGTGATGGGGGCGTTGGGCGTATCAGGCGACAGCTCATCCCCACAACTGCGCCACCCAGTCCACCGCTACACTCGCCGCTTCGCCCCACTGCGCAGCGCGATGTCCCTCCCAGCAGATTCCGCTCCCGCCACGGGCCGGCGCCGCGCCGCGCTGATCTTTATCTTCATCACCGTGCTGATCGACGTGCTGTCGTTCGGCGTGATCATTCCGGTGCTGCCGGATCTGGTGCGCCAGTTCACCGGGGGCGACTACGCCATCGCCGCCGGCTGGATCGGCTGGTTCGGCTTTTTGTTTGCCGCCATCCAGTTCGTCTGCTCGCCGCTGCAGGGCACCTTGTCCGACCGCTACGGCCGCCGCCCGGTGATCCTGCTTTCCTGCCTGGGGCTGGGCCTGGACTTCATCCTGATGGCGGTCGCCCATTCCCTGCCGATGCTGCTGCTGGCGCGGGTGATCTCCGGGGTGTGCTCGGCCAGCTTTTCCACCGCCAACGCCTACATCGCCGACGTCACTCCGGCCGATAAACGCGCCGGCGCGTTCGGCATGCTTGGCGCCGCGTTCGGTATTGGCTTTGTCGCCGGGCCGTTGATCGGCGGCTGGCTGGGCAGCATCGGCCTGCGCTGGCCGTTCTGGTTTGCCGCCGGGCTGGCGCTGGTGAACGTGCTGTATGGCTGGTTCGTGCTGCCCGAATCCTTGCCTGCCGAACGCCGCACGCCACGCTTGGACTGGTCGCATGCCAACCCGCTCGGCGCGCTCAAACTGCTGCGCCGTTATCCGCAGGTGTTCGGCCTGGCCTCGGTGGTGTTTCTGGCCAACCTGGCGCACTACGTCTATCCCAGCATCTTCGTGCTGTTCGCCGGTTATCAATACCACTGGGGCCCGCGCGAGGTGAGCTGGGTGCTGGCCGGCGTCGGCGTGTGCAGCATCATCGTCAATGCGCTGCTGGTCGGCCGGCTGGTGCGCTGGCTGGGCGAACGCCATGCGCTGCTGCTGGGTCTGGGTTGCGGGGTGGTCGGTTTCGTCATCTACGGGCTGGCCGACAGCGGCACCACGTTCCTGATCGGCGTGCCGATCAGCGCGTTCTGGGCCATCGCCGCCCCGGCCGCGCAGGCCTTGATCACCCGCGAGGTCGGCGCCGATGCGCAGGGCCGCGTGCAGGGTGCGCTGACCAGCCTGGTCAGTCTGGCCGGCATTGCCGGTCCGCTGCTGTTTGCCAATGTGTTCGCCTGGTTTATCGGCACGGGCGCACCGCTGCATCTGCCCGGCGCACCCTGGTTGCTGGCGGGTTTTCTGCTGGCCGCAGGCTGGGTCATGGCCTGGCGCCGGGCGGGGCGGGGGGCCGGCATGGCCCCCGCGGCACAGGGGTGATGCCAACCTATTCAGCTTGTGCTCGCGCCCGATTTATCTGATTTGCGCAGTCACTGCTAGGCTGGTGTCCTCCGTGCTGCGGCACCGCCTCGACTCCCTATGTGTCCTGACACCCTGGCTGTTCCGCCCTCGGCCGCGCTCGTGCTGCGCCATGCCACGCAGGACACCCACCGCCTGGTCGAAACGGTTCCGCTGATGCAGGCGCTGGGGCAGGGGCAGGTCGATCGCGCTGCCTACGCGCTGATCCTGCGCCGGCACCATGCGCTGCTGGCCGGCTTCGAAGCGCAACTGAGCGACTGGCTCAGCACCCTGATCGGCACCGGCTGGCAGTATCGCCGCCGCGTCCCGGCCCTGCGCGAGGACCTGCACACGCTCGGGCAGCCGCCGCAGGCGCCCATCGCGGCGCCTGCCGCCGGCAACGATGCCGCGCGCTGGGGCATGCTCTACGTCATCGAAGGCTCGCAACTCGGCGGGCGGATGATCGCGCGCACCTTGCGCAAGCAGCAGCCCGCGCTGGCTGATGCCTTGCGCTATTTCGAACTGGCCAACGACGACCCGGCCGGCTGGCGCCGTTTCCAGGCCGTGCTCGATCAACGCCTGGACACCTCTTCCGCGCGCGAGGCCGCCATCGACGGTGCGCAGCGCATGTTTGCCCACTTCCACACCTGTCTTGCAGCGGAGCCGCGCCCGTGAATCAGCCCACCGAACCCCTGGATATGGATGTCTGTGCGCGTGAGCCGATCCATATCCCCGGCCTGATCCAGCCGTACGGCGTGCTGCTGGTGATCGAGCCGGCCGACGGCCGCATCGTGCAGGCCAGCACCACCGCCGCCGACCTGCTCGGCGTGCCGCTGGCCGAGCTGCTGGGCATGGTCTACACCCACGTGCTGGAACTGCCCGGCGAGCAGCCATTCGCGGTCGAGGACCAGGCGCAGCACCTGCTGCATGCCGACGTGCGCTTTCCCTTGCGTGCAGCACCCACCGACCACCCCTGGGTGGCCGCCTGGCATCTGTATCCGGAGCAGTGGCTGGTGGAAATCGAGCCGCGCGACGCACGCCTGATGGACGTCACCCTGCGCGAAGCGCTGCCGCTGCTGCGCAGCATCGAGCGCGATCCCGGCATCGCCGAAGCCGCCGTGCGCGCCGCCAAGGGGCTGCGCAGCATGATCGGCTTCGACCGGGTGATGGTGTACCGCTTCGACGAAGAGTGGAATGGCGACATCATCGCCGAAGCGCGCCAGCCCGAGCTGGATGCCTATCTCGGCCTGCATTACCCGGCCACCGACATCCCGGCCCAGGCGCGCGCGCTGTACCTGCGCAACCGCGTCCGCCAGATCGCCGACGTCGGCTATCGGGCCTCGCCGATCGAACCCACCCTGCATCCGCGCCTGGGCACCCCGGTGGACCTGAGCGATGTCAGCCTGCGCAGCGTCTCGCCGGTGCATCTGGAATACCTGGCCAACATGGGCGTGACCGCCACGCTGGTGTCCTCGATTGTTGTCAACGACGCGCTGTGGGGGCTGATCGCCTGCCACCACTACAGCCCGCACTTCACCAGCCACGCCATGCGTGATGCCACCGATGCGGTGACCCGCGCGCTGGCCGGGCGCATCGGCGGATTGCAGGCGGTGGCGCGTGCGCACATGGAATCGGTGCTGCTCACCGTGCGCGAGAAGCTGATCACCGACTTCAATGACGCCGACCAGATGACCGTGGAAATGCTCGCCGACATGGCGCCCGACCTGATGGACGTGGTCGACGCCGACGGCGTGGCGATCTTCCATGGCGGCGAGATCAGCCGGCATGGCAGCACCCCGGACGCGGCCGCGCTGCGCCGCATCCGCGACCACATCGAATCCGAACACCACGATGCCCTGCGCGAAGATGCGGTCGGCGCCCTGCATGTGGATGCGATCGGCGAGGTGTTCCCCGAGCTGGCCGACCTCGCCCCGCTGGCGGCCGGTTTCATTTTCGTGCCGCTGATGCCGCAGTCGCGCAGCGCCTTGCTGTGGACCCGCCGCGAGCAGGTTCAGCAGGTCAAATGGGCCGGCAATCCGCAGCTGGCCAAGCTGCAGGACATTCCCAATTCGCGCTTGTCGCCACGCAAGAGCTTCGACCTGTGGCAGGAAACCGTGCGCGGTCGCGCGCGACGCTGGTCGCCGCTGCACCTGGAATCGGCGCGCAGCCTGCGCGTGCTGATCGAACTGATGGAGCGCAAGCGCTTCCAGCAGGATTTCACCTTGCTCGAAGCCTCGCTTTCGCGCCTGCGCGATGGCGTGGCCATCATCGAACGCGGCAGCGCGGACGCGCACCGGCTGATGTTCGTCAATCCGGCCTTCGCAGAACTCAGCCAGACCGAAGTGGCCGACCTGATCGGTTGCGACATCCTGTCCCTGCTGGCCAGCGATGCCGCCCCGTCCAAGGTAGAGCTGCTCGAAGACGCGCTGCGGCAAGGACGCGCCGCCTATGTCACCCTGCCGCTGCGCTCGCAGGGGGGCGCGCCGGTCTATCGCCAGTTCCACCTCGAACCGCTGCCCAGCCCCAATGGCGTCACTGCCCATTGGCTGCTGCAGCTACGCGACCCGGAATAAGCGCGGCCCGCAACCGAATCGTCTGGCGCGGCCAGGAGTGGTTGGCAAACGTCGCGAGCAGTCGCCAGCGGGGTGCGGACGGAGCGGACGGAGCGGAAGTACCGCAGTGTTGAGGACTCCGCGCATCGGCCGCGCCCGCCTGGCGGTGCGCGCCGTCGTTTTGATCGCTGCCCTAGGCGCGCGGTCGCAACACCAGCAAGGTGATCGTCCCGGCCACCAGGCCCCAGAACGAGGCGCCGATCCCGCCCAGCGTCAGTCCCGATGCGGTCACCAGGAAGGTGATCAAGGCCGCTTCGCGCTCGCTGTCCTGCTGCAAGGCGGCCGCCAGGCTGTTGCCGATCGTGCCCAGCAAGGCGATCCCGGCGATGGCCATCACCAGCTCGCGCGGAAAGGCGGCAAACACCGCCGCCACGGTCGCGCCGAACACGCCGATCAGCACATAGAACACGCCCGCGCTCACCGCGGCGGTGTAACGCCGCGCCGGATCCTCGTGCGCCTCGCGGCCCATGCAGATCGCCGCGGTGATGGCCGCCAGGTTCAAGGCATAGCCACCGAACGGTGCCAGCAGCGTATTGACCACCCCGATCCAGCCGATCGTCGGCGAGATCGGTACCGCGTAGCCGGAAGCGCGGATCACCGCCACGCCCGGCACGTTCTGCGAGGCCATGGTGACCACGAGCAACGGAATCGCCAGCCCGAACAACGCCGCCCACGACAACGACGGCACCACCAGCACCGGCCGGGCCAGTTCAAGCTGCACGCTCTTCCACTGCATCAACCCGCTGCCGGCCGCAATCGCCACGCCGACCAACAAGGTCGCGATCACCGCATAGCGCGCAAACCAGCGCCGCCCGGCCAGATAGGCCGCCAGCATCGCCAGTGCCAGCCACACCTGGCTCTGCATCGCCACGAATAGGTCCAGCCCGAAATGCAACAACACCCCGGCCAACATGCCCGAGGCCAGCGAGATCGGAATGCGCCGCATCGCCTTCTCAAACAAGCCCGAGAAGCCGGCCAGCATGCCAAGCACCGCCGCCAGCACAAACGCGCCGACCGCTTCGCGCAACGGCACCCCGGCCGCACTGCCGATCAACATCGCCGCACCCGGCGTGGACCAGGCCGTCACCACCGGCACCCGGTAGCGCAACGACAGGCCGATGCAGGTCACGCCCATGCCGATGCCGAGCGCCCACATCCACGAGGCGATCTGCGCCTGGTCCGCGCCCAGGTGACGCGCCGCCTCGAACACGATCACTGCAGAACTGGCAAAGCCCACCAGCACCGTGACAAAGCCCGCAGCAATCGCAGGCAGGGACAGATCGCGAAGCAGGCTGCGGGAAGGAGACATCGGGAGCTCTCTATCTAGTGCATGCATTCTTACCGAGCGCGCCGATGATCGATAGCGCAGCACCTTGCG